>NZ_JBHXTL010000100.1:0-37676 GCF_042677365.1 Kitasatospora sp. NPDC127116 | reverse complement strand
CGTACGGACTCAGGCGGGCCGGAAGCGGCGCAGCCGCAGGCTGTTGGTGACCACGAAGACCGAGGAGAAGGCCATCGCGGCACCCGCGATCACCGGGTTGAGCAGGCCGGCCGCGGCCAGCGGGATCGCCGCCACGTTGTAGCCGAAGGCCCAGAACAGGTTGCCCTTGATGGTGCCCAGGGTCTTGCGGGAGAGCCGGATGGCGTCGGCCGCCGAGCGCAGGTCGCCGCGGACCAGGGTGAGGTCGCCGGCCTCGATGGCGGCGTCGGTGCCGGTGCCCATCGCCAGGCCCAGGTCGGCCTGGGCGAGCGCGGCGGCGTCGTTGACGCCGTCGCCGACCATCGCCACGACCTTGCCCTCGGCCTGCAGCCGCTTGACGGTGTCGACCTTGTCCTGCGGCATGACCTCGGCGATCACGTGCTCCGGAGCGATGCCGACCTCGGCCGCCACGGCCTCGGCGACCAGCTGGTTGTCGCCGGTGAGCAGCACCGGGGTCAGGCCCAGTGCGCGCAGCTTGCCGATCGCCTCGGCGCTGGTCGGCTTGACCGCGTCGGCGACCTCCAGCACGGCCCGTGCCTCGCCGTCCCAGCCGACCGCGATCGCGGTGCGGCCGGCCGCCTCGGCGGTGCGCTTGGCCTCGGCCAGCGTCTCGGGCAGGTGCTGCGACCACGCGTTCAGCAGGGCCTCCCGGCCGGCCACCACGGCGTGGCCGTCCACCACGCCCTGGACGCCGAGGCCCGGGACGTTCTCGAAGCCCTCGACGGCGGGCAGTTCGCCGGCCTTGGCGGCGGCGGTGGCGATCGCCCGGGCGATCGGGTGTTCGGAGGCGTGCTCCAGGGCGCCGGCCAGGCGCAGCACCTCGGCCCGGTCCACGCCCTCGGCGGTGTGCACCGCGAGCAGGGTCATCTGGCCGGTGGTGACGGTGCCGGTCTTGTCCAGGACGATGGTGTCGACCTTGCGGGTGGACTCCAGCACCTCCGGGCCCTTGATCAGGACGCCCAGCTGGGCGCCGCGGCCGGTGCCGACCAGCAGGGCGGTCGGGGTGGCCAGGCCGAGGGCGCACGGGCAGGCGATGATCAGCACGGCCACCGCTGCCGTGAAGGCGGCGGTCCAGCCCTCGCCGGTGCCCAGCCAGTAGCCGAGGGTGGCCACCGCGAGGGTGATCACGATCGGCACGAAGACCGCGGAGATCCGGTCGGCGAGGCGCTGGGCGGCGGCCTTGCCGTTCTGCGCGTCCTCGACCAGCCGGGCCATCCGGGACAGCTGGGTGTCGGCGCCGACCCGGGTGGCCTCGACCACCAGGCGCCCGCCCGCGTTGACGGTGGCGCCGGTGACGGCGTCCCCGACCCCGACCTCGACCGGGACGGACTCGCCGGTCAGCATCGAGGCGTCCACGGCCGAGGCGCCCTCGACCACCACACCGTCGGTGGCGATCTTCTCGCCCGGCCGGACCACGAAGCGGTCGCCCACCGCGAGGTCCGCGATCGGGATGCGCAGTTCGGTTCCGCCGCGCAGCACCGTCACGTCCTTGGCGCCCAGTTCCAGCAGCGCCTTGAGCGCGGCCCCGGCGGTGCGCTTGGAGCGCGCCTCGAAGTAGCGGCCGGCCAGGATGAAGGCGGTGACGCCGGCCGCCGCCTCCAGGTAGATGTTGGACGAGCCGTCGCTGCGGCCGATGGTGAACTCGAAGCCGTGCCGCATGCCCGGCATCCCGGCGTCGCCGAGGAACAGCGCCCACAGCGACCAGAGGAACGCGGCGAGGGTGCCGAGCGAGACCAGGGTGTCCATGGTCGCGGCGCCGTGCCGGGCGTTGGTGAACGCGGCCCGGTGGAACGGCCAGGCGGCGTAGGTGACGACCGGGGCGGCGAGGGTCAGCGACAGCCACTGCCAGTTGTCGAACTGGAGGGCCGGCACCATCGCCATCGCGATCACCGGCACGGCGAGCGCCACCGCGGTGAACAGCCGCTGGCGCAGCGGGGCCAGTTCGTCGGCCGGCCCGGGCCGCTCGGCGTCCGCGCCGCCCGCCGCGGCCGGGGGCGCGGGCAGCGCGGCGGTGTAGCCGGTGGCCTCGACGGTGGCGATCAGGTCGGCGACCTCGACCCCGCCCTCGAAGGAGACCTTCGCCTTCTCGGTGGCGTAGTTGACGCTGGCGGTGACCCCGTCCATCCGGTTGAGCTTCTTCTCGATGCGGGCCGCGCAGGAGGCGCACGTCATTCCGCCGATCGAGAGTTCCACCTCCGCGGAGGCGGGTGCCTGGGTAGTCATCGTCGCTCCTCGTGACGTCGTCGTGCGGTACGTTCGGCGGCCGGGCCTTCATACCTAGGAGGGGTATCGGGCGGTGCCGGGTTCATTTATACCCCCGAGGGGTATCGACCGCAAGGGTTGAGCGATACCCCTGGCAGGTATTTTTCCGGGGCGGCGATCGCTTGACTCGATACCCCCATGGGGTATTCACTCAAGGCATCGAACCCCGCCGGAACCCCGAGGAGGACCCCATGGCCGGCTACCACGACGACAAGGACCGGCTGCTGCGCCGACTGCGCCGCGTCGAGGGCCAGATCCGCGGCCTCCAGCGCATGGTCGACACCGACACCTACTGCATCGACACGCTCACCCAGGTCTCGGCCGCCACCAAGGCCCTCCAGTCGGTCGCCCTGCAGCTGCTCGACTCCCACCTCGCCCACTGCGTCCACGACGCCATCGCGGCCGGCGGCGCCGAGGCGGACGCCAAGGTCGCCGAGGCCACGCAGGCCATCGCCCGGCTCATGCGGGCCTGAGCGCCCGCCCCACCCCCCCTTTCGCTCCGCGCCACGAGGAGAAACCGCGTCATGAACACCCCGCTGCGCATCACCGCCTTCGCCGCCGGACTCGCCGCCGCCTTCGGCCTCGCCCTCGGCGTCGGCCACGCCACCGGCAGCGGCGACCCCTCCCCCAAGCCCGCCATGGCCGGGCACGCGGGGCACACCGAGGAGTCGGGCGGCGGCGCCGAGCACCTGCCCGGCGGGCTCCAGATCTCCGAGCGCGGCTACACACTCAGCGTCGACAACGCTTTCGTGACCGCCGGCTCCCCCACCGACCTGCGCTTCCGCATCCTCGGCAGCGACGGCAAGCCCGTCACCGCCTACCAGCAGGAGCACGAGAAGGACCTGCACCTGATCGTCGCCCCGCGCGACCTGTCGACCTTCCAGCACCTGCACCCGACCCTGGCCGCCGACGGCACCTGGAGCGCCCGCACCGCCGTCCCCGCCGCCGGGGAGTACCGGGTCCTCGCGGACTTCACCCCGGCCGGCGCCGCCGAGGGACTCACCCTCGGCGCCGACCTGCACGCCGCGGGCGACCTGCGGCCCGCCCCGCTGCCGGAGACCGGACGGACCGTCACGGTCGACGGCTACACCGTCACCCTGGGCGGCGACCTCACGCCCGGGCGCAGCGGCAGGCTGACCCTGAGTGTCAGCAAGGACGGCAGGCCCGTCACCGACCTCCAGCCCTACCTCGGCGCGTACGGCCACCTCGTCGCGCTGCGCGCCGGCGACCTCGCCTACCTGCACGTCCACCCGGACACCGGCGCCCCGGGCCCGGAGATCGGCTTCACCACCACCGCCCCGAGCACCGGCGGCTACCGCCTCTTCCTGGACTTCAAGCACCAGGACACCGTCCGCACGGCGGCCTTCACCGTGACGACGGACGGCGCCGCCGGGGCCCCGGCCCCCGCCGACCACCAGCACTGAGCGGGCCCGTCCGCGGGGCGCCGGACGATCCCGCGCCGACCGCCCCGCCCGGACGGCGCGTACGACGCGTACGACCGCCCCGCTCGTACGACGCGTACGGCTCGTACGGCCGCGGGCCGCCGGTCCGCGTCAGCGGGAGCAGCCGATCCCCCAGGCCGCGGCCCGGGCCGCGGCGGCCGCGCGGTTGGGGAGGTCGAGCTTGGCGAGGATGTGCTCGATGTGGGTCCCCACCGTGCGCGGCGTGATGTACAGCCGCTCGGCGATCTCCCGGTTGGTGCGGCCGGCCGTCAGTTCGGCCAGGACCTGGAGCTCCCGGGGCGAGAGTCCGCCGGGCCGGGCCGACGCGGGCGGGACGGCCGCGGTCGCGCCCTCGGGCCGCGAGCCCGCCCGGGGGGCGACGGCCGCGGCGAGCGCCTCGCTGAGCAGGGTGACCACGGCCCGGGCGGGATCGGGCGCGCGCCGCGGCCGACGGGTGCTCACGTTCAGCATCCCGACGTACCGGCCGTCGACGGCGAAGAGGCACTGGGCCACGCCGTCCTCGATGCCGAGGGGGCGCAGCACCTCCCGGAAGCCCGGTGAGGCCGCGAGGAGCCGCCCGGGGACGTCCCCGAGCCACAGGCCGCCCCGGGCCGGACTGCGGAGCACGGGGAACACCGGATCGCGGTGCAGGCGGGTCTCGATGTACGCGGTGGCGTCGTCCGGGTAGCTCCCGGCCAGGGTGGTGTGGTGCCCGCGCAGCGGATCCCACCGGGCCAGGGAGGCGTGGTCGTACTCCATCACCTCCGACAGTGCCGCCAGGACCGCGTCGAGGCCGGTCGTACCGGCCGCGGCACCCCTGGCGGCCTCGCGGACCCGGACGGCCGCGTCCAGGATGTCCGTCCCGTTCCGTTCCGCCCCGCTTCGCTCCGCCGCCACCGTCCAAGGATGATCATGTGCCCGGAGTTACGTCAATCGCGCAGGGCGTCGTGCACGATCCGCCCGTCCATGACGGTGAGGAGGACGGGCATCGTCGGGATGTCGCGGGGATCGGCGGCGAGCAGGTCCCCGTCGAGCACGCACAGGTCCGCGGCCTTGCCCGGCTCCAGGGAGCCCTTCCAGTCGTCGGCGAAGTCCTGCCAGGCCGCGTCGATCGTGTAGGTGCGCAGCGCCTCGGCCAGCCCGATGCGCTGCTCGGGGCCGCTGACCCGGCCGGCGGCCTTGGACTCGCGCAGCATCATGGTGGCGACGCCCTGGCGCCAGTCCGGGTGGGTGACGGGCGCGTCGGATCCGCTCGTGACCCGCACACCGGCGTCGACGGCGTCGCGGTAGGGCCAGGCGTACGCGGCCCGCTCGGCGCCGACGAGTTCCTCCTCCATGTCGGCGACGGTCCACTTGATGGTGGGGTTCATGTTGACGCCGAAGCCGTGCGCGGCCAGCACCTCCATGCTGTGCGCGGTGAGGAAGTCGCCGTGGATGACGTAGTGGCGGGCGTCGGGCCGCGGGTGCTCGGCCACGGCCGCGGCGAAGGCGTCCGCGACGGTGTCGATGGCCCGGTCGCCGGTGACGTGGACGCCCAGCTGGTGCCCGGCGGTGTGGGCGAGCCGGATCATGGCCCCGATCCCGGCGGTCCGCTCGGTGTCGGTGTCGCCGCCGACGCACAGGGAGCCGCAGCCGCCGCCGACGTACGGCTCGTGCATCCAGGCCGTCCTGTTGGGGACGATGCCGTCGGCGAAGACCTTGACCCCGTGGACCGCGAGGCGGCGCGGGTCCGTGTCGCCGGGCTCACCGAGGGCGGCGAGGCCGCGGGCGAACTCCTCGGTGGTGCTCGCCATGCCGGTGGGCAGCAGCAGGACGCCGACGCGGGCGGTCAGTTCGCCGTCGGCCAGCAGCCGGCGGTACACGTCGAGGGTCTCCTCGCCGAGCGCGCCCCGCATGATGCCCTCGCCGCCGGGGCCGAGCCCGGGCTCCGTGTAGCTGGTCACGCCGAGCCGGGCGAGGGTGGTGAGGGTCGTCCTGATCGCGGCGGTCCGCTCCTGCCGGCCGAGCGGCGGCAGCGCGTTCCGGACGAGGGCCTGGGCCCCCTCGTGGAGCAGCCCGGTGGGCTCTCCCGCCCCGTCCACCACGATGGCCCCGCCGGGCGGGGCGACGGTGTTCCGGTCGATCCCGATGAGCTCCAGGGCCTTGGAGTTGACCCAGGTGGCGTGTCCGGAGAAGGAGTACAGCACGACGGGGTGGTCCGGGCTCACGGCGTCGAGGTCGTGCCGCGAGGGCTGCCGCGAAGGATCCAGGAGGCACTCGTCGAGGTACCCGGTGTCCCAGCCGTGCCCGGTGGTCCACTGCCCGGCCGGGGTGCGTCCGACGGCCTCCCGCACCGCCTCGGCCACGTCCCCGAGCGAGGACACCGCGGGGTGGCCGAGGTCGAGGGAGAGCGGCGGCGTCGCCATGCCGAAGGCGCATCCGTGCAGGTGGGAGTCGTTGATGCCGGGAAGCAGCGTCGCCCCCCGAAGGTCGACGACCCGGGTGCGGGGCCCGATCAGCGGCGCGACGTCGTCCTTTCCGCCGACGGCGCTGATGACCGCACCGGTCACCGCCAGGGCCGAGGCGACGGAGAAGTCCGCGTCGACCGTGACCACCCGCCCGCCGAGAAACACCAGATCCGCATACGCCGCACACGTGTCCACAGGACGTCCTTTCGGGAACCGGGCGCACCGCGGCCACCCGTGCACGCTCCTGCCAGGACTATGGCCGCGCCCCCGCCGCCCGCACATCGGTCATCCCACCGATGCGCGCGGGCCCGGCGAGGTGGACGGGCCCGGCGAGGAGGGCGGGGCCAGTACGGCGGTCAGTGCGGCGGTCCGTGCGGCGGTCCGTGCGGCGGCGGCCCGGATCAGCCTGCCGCCCGCGGGAGTTCGCCGACACGGTCGACCGCCCCCTTGACGAGGACCGCGGACGTGCCGACCACCGTCCCCGCCGGCCCCGCCTCGCCGGCCTCGCTGAGGACCGTGCGCTCGCCGAGGAACGCGTACGTGGTCCGGTCGAAGACCCACTGCGTCTGCCGCCCGTGCGCCGTACGGGCCACGGCGACGCCCTCCCGGCCGGCGGCGTCCCCGGCCGACGGGACCACGGTGACCCCGGGGATCCGCTCGGCGGCCCGGTAGAGCGCGGCACTGACCCGCGGCGGCGCCCAGGTCTCGGCCAGCAGGTCGCCGATCGCCGCGAAGGCCCGCTGGTCCGGGTCCTGGCCGGCGCCGCCCCGGCCCGCACCGGCCTGGCCCGCACCGCCGGTCTGTTCCCGGATCAGCCTCAGCAGGGCGTCCGGGTCGGTGGGCAGGGAGGCGACGTACGCGTGGGTCGGTTCGCCGATCGACGGGCCGCTCCCGCGCGAGGCGTCGGGCCGCGGCGACGCCCCCGGCCGGTCGAGGAGGAGGACCGGCCCGTCCTCGCCGAGCCGGGTGTCGGGCCCGCCCTCCTCGCGCAGCAGGCCGGGACGGCTGCCGTCGGCGGACAGCCAGACCTGCCGGGTGTGAGCGGGAGCCATCGCCACGGGACCGCCCGCCGCACTCTGCGCGGCGTAGGCCACCCTGCTCTCGATGAAGACGAACCGGTCGGCGCCGACCGTCGGCTGCTCCGGCCCCGCCGCGGCGGCGAGCGCGATCCGGTCGAGGAGCCGAGCCGCTTCGGAGGTGACGGCGGCACCGCCCTGCGCCACCGTGCGGTCGCGCCCGGCCGTCCCCGCGCCCCCGAGGTCCACCGCCAGGACACCGGCGACCGCGAGCGCGCAGGCCAGCGCCGGCACCGCGATCCGGAACCTTGCCGGACGCCGGAACGGGGCCCGCGGGGCGGAGCGGCGGCCCGGCGGCTCCGCGGATGCGGCGGCCCGGCGCAACACCTGTTCCCTCAGCAGCAGTTGGCGATCCGCACCCAGGCCGGGCACCGCCGGCGGCGGCAGCAGCTCGGCGAGCTCGCGGCGCCCGGACTCCTCGGACGCGTCCGATCTCCCGGGTCCCCCCGACTCCTCGGGCTCCCTGGGCTCCTCAGGTTCCCCGGGCTCCCCGGACGACGGGCGCGGCCTACCGCGCCATGGGGTGGCGTTCATCCGTGGCTCTCCTGGGTCGACGGCCGGAGCGCGGGGAGGCGGCCCGGTACGGGCAGGGCGGGGGCGGCGGCACGGGCCCTGGCGTGCGCCCTGGCCGCGGCTCTGGCCTCGGCACGGGCCTCGGCACGGGCCTCGGCCTCGGTGAGTTCGCGCAGTCGGGCGCGGGCCCGGGACAGTCGCGAGCGGACCGTGCCGACCGGCGTGCCGAGCGCCTCGGCCGCGCTCGCGTAGTCCAGTCCGGCCCACACCACGAGGGTGAAGACCTCCCGGTCGCGGCGCCGGAGCCGGGCGAGCGCCCGGCGGGCGGCACGCAACTGCTCCACGTCCGCGAGGTGCGCGACCAGGTCGTCGGCGAAGTCCGGGACCGAACCGCGCTCCGGGATCCGGGCGAGCGCGAGGTCACGGCGCCGACGGGCACGGGCATTGCGGCGCATGACGTTGGTCGCGATCCCCAGCAGCCACGGGCGCAGCCCGTCGCCGTCGGGGTGCAGCCGCTCCCGGCCTCGCCACGCCTCCAGGAAGGTCGTCGAGACGACGTCCTCGGCCTCCGCCCAGTCGCCCGTCACGCGCAGGGCGTAGCGGTACAACACCTGGGCGTGCTCGTCGTACAGCTCGCCCAGGACGTCGGGGTCGCCGCGGCGAAGACGCGTTCTCATGAGTGCTTCCACACTCTGCCCTGCCCGGTCCGGCGCCCGGGTTCCGGTGACGTGCGTCACAGGAACTCCCCCGTCCGTCCGAGCAGTACAGGACATGACCGCAACCTCCGCTCCCCGTTCCGCACGCCGCTCCGTCGCTCGTTCCGTCCCTCGCTCCGCCGCCCGCTCCGCCTCCCGTTCCGCCTCCCGTTCCGCTTCCCGCCGGAACGCCCTCCGGGCCCTGGCCGTCGCCGTCGCCCTGGTCGGCACCTCGACCCCCGCCTTCGGCGGCACGGCCCTCACCGGCACGGCCTTCGCCGTGGAGCCGGAGACGTACACCCTCACCGTCAAGCACCTGGACCGCGCCGGCCGCGCGACCGCGCCGTACCGGACCAGCGTCACCGGGATCTCCGGCCCCGGCGCCGACACCTCGGTCCAACTGGACGCCCCCTCCGGCACCACCACCGTGCGGCTGCCCAAGGGCCGGTACCTGCTGGACAGCAATCTGACCTCGGGCCTGGAGCCGGGCGGAACGATCTGGACGGACTGGATCGTCCAGCCGCGCCTCGACCTCGACCACGACACCACCGTCACCGTCGACGCGCGGACCACCGCCCTCGTCGACGTCCGGCCGCCGGACGACACCGCGCGCTTCCGGCACAGTGGGATGTTCGTCGAGGTCACCCACGAGGGTGCCACCCGGACCGTCAACGTCGCCAACGGGTCGCCGAACCTGCGCGTCGCCCACCTCGGGCCGGAGACCGGGGCCGGGGAGGTGAAGCAGTGGTTCGACGTCAACTGGGAGACCGGCACCCGCGGCTACCTGCTCGGCAGGACCTTCTCCGGCACCCGCGCGCTGACCGGGCTCAGCAAGCACTACTCCGCGCGGGAACTGGCCACCGTGAACATCCGCGGTGCCGCCGGACCGGGCGGCGCCGGCACCGCGCTCGTCAGCCTCCAGCCGACCGACGGGGCGAGCATCGGCGAGTCCCGGAGCATCGCCACCCCCGGCACCGCCACCTTCCTCGTCGCACCCGAGCGCGGCACCTGGGACATCGGCGTCACCGTCCCCCGCGCCGACGGCAGCAGGCCGAACCACTACACCGCCGACCGCCTCGCCGTCCGGGCCGGCACCACGACCACCCACACCTTCGACGGCCCCGTCTTCGGCCCCGCACTCACCGACCGGCCCGCCGTCTCCCGCGACGGCGACCGGATCACCGCCGACGTCCCGCTGCTCGCCGACGGCGACGGCCACGCGCCGTGGACCCCGTCGTTCGACACCGCCCACACCTCGCTGTACCGCGACGGCGTGCTGGTCGGCGCCGCGTCCGGCGCGGCAGGACGCGGCGAGTTCACCGTGACCCCGGACAAGGCCTCGTACCGCCTGGCCGCCACCGCGACCCGCAAGGCCGCGGCCGGCGCGACCACCCGCGTCAACGCGTCCTGGACCTTCACCTCGGCCGCCACCACCGGGCCGACCGCCCTCCCGGTGAGCGTCGTACGGTTCTCGCCCGAGCTCACCCCGGCCGGCACCGCGACGGCCGGCAGCCCGCTGCGCGTCCCGATCACCGTGCAGGGCGCCGCCGCGGACGGCCGCGCCCGCTCCCTGACCGTCTCGGCCTCCACCGACGGCGGCGCCTCGTGGACCCGCCTCCCGGTCGAGGCCGGCGCCGTCACCGTCCAGAACCCGCCGGCAGGCACCGCCGTCTCCCTGCGCGCCGAACTCACCGACGCCGACGGCAACACCCTCGACCAGACCATCTCCGACGCCTACCGCACCCGGTGACCCCCGCCCACACCTGACGGCCGCCCACCGGAAGTCCCGGCCTCGCACGGGTGGAGTCCAGCGGGGTGGCCGGGCCGGTTCTCACCGGCCCGGCCGCCCATGACCGCCAACGGCAAGGGGCTCCCCGCGCCCGCCGGCCTCGCGGAACGGATCTGCGGGGGGAGTTCGGGGTCAGGCGGGGGTGGCGGTCAGGGGGCGGGCCGTCGGGTCGAGGTTGCGGTGGATCTCCAGTGCGGCGGTGGAGCGGTTCAGGGTGATGTAGTGCAGGCCGGGGGCTCCCTCGCGGAGGAGGCGCTCGGCCATCCGGGTGGCGTGGTCGACGCCGATGCGGTGGGCCGCCGCGCGGTCGCCGCGGGCCGCTTCCAGTCGCCGCGCCAGGCCGGCCGGGAAGGACGCGCCGCTGAGCTCGGCAAAGCGGCTGATCTGGCGCACGTCGGTGGCGGGCATGATCTCGGGGATGACCGGGGTGTCGCAGCCCGCCGCGGCCAGCCGGTCGCGCAGCCGCAGGTAGTGCTCGACCTCGAAGAACATCTGGGTGACGGCGTAGTCGGCGCCGGCGCGGCACTTGGCGACGAAGTGCCGGATGTCGCCGTCCCAGTCCGCCGAGCGCGGGTGGCGTTCCGGGAAGGCGGCCACGCCGACGGTGAACGCGCCGCATTCCTTGACCAGTTGGACCAGCTCGGCCGCGTACCGCAGGCCCTGCGGGTGCGGCTGCCAGGCGCCGTTGGGGTTGCCCGGCGGGTCGCCGCGCAGGGCGAGGACGTCGCGGATGCCGGCGTCCGCGTAGCGCCGCAGGACGGCCTGGAGTTCGGCGGTGGAGTGGCCGACGGCGGTCAGGTGGGCCACCGGGCGCAGGGTGGTCTGCGCGGCGATCAGCTCGGTGGTGCCGATGGTGCGGTCGCGCGAGGAGCCGCCGGCGCCGTAGGTGACCGAGACGAAGGTCGGCGCGACCGCCTCCACCCGCCGGATCGCCGCCCACAGGGCGCGTTCACCGGCCTCGTCCTTGGCGGGGAAGAACTCGAAGGAGTAGGTCCGCTCGCCGGCCGCGAGGATCTCGCGCAGGCCGCGCGGGGCGGCGGGCCGGGTGCTCTGGTCCATGGGGTTCACCTCTGGTGGTGGTGTCGGTCGTCCGGGGATGCGGGGCAGCTCCCCCACCTTGCCCGGGCACCCGCAACAGGACTGTCACAGCGCCGTGTTGACGCCCGCGCCGCGCCGGACAGCACTGCGCCGGCCGGACGGGAGGCGCCGCGGCGCACCCTCTTCATTACCCTAGGGGGGTATGGTATGTTCACCAGCGAAGCAGCCGCCCGGACAGCCCGGCCGGCGCCGGGCATCCACGACAGGAGCACACCCATGAGCGAGACCACCGTCACCGTCGAGTCCGCCGCCACCGAGACCTCCTCCTGCTGCGGCTCGTGCGGCACCGGCGCCGGCGCGGCCCCGGCCGCCGAGTCCGCCCGGACCTCGGTCTTCCAGGTGAAGGGCATGACCTGCGGCCACTGCGTCACCTCGGTGACCGCCGAGTTGAAGAAGCTCGACGGCGTCGACGACGTCGCCGTGGACCTCGCCACCGGCACGGTCACCGTCGGCAGCACCCGGTCGCTCGCCGACTCCGAGGTGGCCGCCGCCGTCGACGAGGCCGGCTACGAGCTGGTCGGCCGCGTCGAGGGCTGACCCGCGGACGTCGGCCCGGGCGGGCACCACCCCGCCCGTCCGGGCCGACTCCCCCTACCGCGCCGCCGGTAGAGTGTGGGCACGCCTCACCGCACAGGAACCGGAGACGGCCATGGCCAGCTACAGCTCCCACAAGGACGACTTCCTCAAGCGGCTCCGCCGCATCGAGGGCCAGATCCGTGGTCTTCAGCGCATGGTCGAGCAGGACACCTACTGCATCGATGTCCTGACCCAGGTCTCCGCCGCCAGTCGCGCCCTCCAGTCCTTCGCCCTCCAACTCCTCGACGAGCACATCGAATGCTGCGTCCGGGACGCCATCGCCGAGGGCGGCCAGGAGGCGGGCACCAAGATCCGCGAGGCCAATCAGGCCATCGCCCGTCTGGTCAGGTCCTGACCTTCGTCAGCGACGCAGGCTCCACCCCGGCTCCCGGCCGCTCACGCGCCGGGAGCCGTCGCCGTTACGGGGTGGGGGTATGCTCGACGGCCATCCGGCTTGTGGAGATGCCGACTTGGGGGATCAACCGGGTCGTCGATCGATGACGCCCCGACACCCCGACGCCCTCAGACCCGGTCGAGCGGGCGGTGCGGGCCGTCGGGCAGCTCGACCGCGACGGTGTCGCCGGGCCGGACCGGGCCGCCGGTGCGGACGATGCCCATGATTCCGGCGCGGCGCACGATCGTGCCGTCCTCGGCGCGGCCGACGACCTGCTTGAGCAGGCCGGGCCGGTAGGCGTCGATCTGGGCGCACGGGTTGCGCAGGCCGGTGATCTCCACCGCCGCCTCCGGGCCGATCCGCAGCACGGCGCCGACCGGCAGGCCGAGCAGGTCCACGCCCTCGGTGGTGATGTTCTCGCCGAGCGCGCCCGGCGCCACGTCGAAGCCCGACTCGCCGAGTTCGGCGAGCAGTTCGCGGTGGATCAGGTGGACCTGGCGCAGGTTGGGCAGGGTCGGGTCCTGGGCGACGCGGGAGCGGTGCCTGACCGTCACCCCGGCGTGCACGTCGCCCTCGACGCCGAGTCCGGCGAGCAGCGTGATGCCGTCCCGGTTCGGCTTGGTGAACGAGTACTCGGCGTTGCTGCTGACCGCCACCACGGTGCCGCTCATGTTCCGGACTCCCTTCACGGATGTTCGTTCGATCGACGCTGAGGCACGGCCACCGCGCGGTCAACCCTCCGAGGGTGCCCGCAGCAGCGGCAGCACGACCTCGTCCAGGATCTCCTCCACCACCCGGTCCGGCGCCACCGTCCCGCCCGTCAGGAAGGCGTCGCGCAGCAGGTCGAGCGGGAGCGAGACGACCCTCGGGGTGATCCGGTCGGGGTTGATCTCGCCCCGGCCGGCGGCTCTGCGCAGCATCGTCTCCAGGGTGTTCACCGGGCCGCCGGAGGTCAGCGAGCCGGTGAAGCGGGCCCGGAGTTCCGGGTCGCGGAGCAGGTCGACCAGGAAGGCGTGCACGGCCTCGCCCGGCAGGTCGTCGAAGCGGTGCAGCAGGCTGCGCATGAAGAGCAGCATGTCGGCGCGCAACTCGCCGGTGTCCGGCGGTTCCTGGAAGTCCGGGGCGTTGCGGCCGAGGGCGGCGATGACCAGGGCGGGGCGGTTCGGCCAGCGTCGGTAGAGCACCGGTTTGCTGGTCCGGGCACGGGCGGCGACGCCGTCCATGGTGAGCCGGTCGTAGCCGTGCTCGACGAGTTCGCCCCAGACGGCGTCCAGGATCGCCCGTTCCAGTTCGTCGCCGCGCCGCCGCACCGGCTTGCCCTGCTCCACGGGTTTCCGCACCCACCCCTCGTAGATACGTTGCGTTTCTTGTGGGCCCGAGTCTACAGTCGGAAGCAGGAAACGCGCCGTATCTTATGGCCGGACGGCCGAGGGGGATCCGTCATGCGCACCGTTCACAGCACTCGCCCCGCCCACCCCGACCGTGCGACCGAGGTCCTGGTGGCCGGCGCCGGCCCGGTGGGCCTCGCGCTCGCCGTCGGCCTGGCCCGCGCCGGGGTCGCCTGCCGCGTCGTCGAGCGGGAGCCGGGCTTCCGCGACCGGGGCGTGCGCGGCAAGGGGATCACCCCGCGCACGCTGGAGGTCTTCCACGACCTCGGCGTCGCCGACGCGATCCTCGACCGGGGCACGCTCAACCTCAAGGTCCGCACCTACGAGGGCGACCGGATCGTCGGGGAGGTCGACCCGGCGCCCACCAACCGCCCGACCCCCGACCGCCCGTACAACGGCATGCTGCTGCTCGCCCAGCACCACACCGAGGCCGTGCTGCGCGAGCGGCTCGCCGGGCACGGCGTCACCGTCGAGACCGGCACCGAGCTGGTCGGCCACACCCAGGACGCGGACGGCGTGCTCGCCACCCTCCGCCGCGACGGCCGCACCGAGCAGCTGGGCGCCCGCTTCCTCGTCGGCTGCGACGGCGGCCGCAGCACCGTCCGCAAACTGGCCGGCATCCCCTTCCTCGGCGAGACCTGGGACGAGGAACGCTTCCTGATGGCCACCCTGGACGTGGACGGCCTGGACGCCGACCGCATGCACCTGTGGAACCACCCCCGACTGGGGGTCGGCGCCCTGGTGCTGGTCCCGATGCGCGAGGACGACACCTGGGCCGCGCACGTCCTCGTCGAACCGGACGGGCACGGCGAGCTGCCGGCCCCGACCCCGGAGACCTTCCGCCGGCTGTTCGCCGAACGGGCCGGCCTGCCCGGGGTCCGGCTGCACGAGCCGACCTGGTCCACCGTCTGGCGGCCGACGGTCCGGATGGTCGAGCGCTACCGCGACGGCCGGGTGTTCCTCGCCGGGGACGCCGCACACTGCCACTCGGCGGCGGGCGGCCAGGGCATGAACACCGGCATCCAGGACGCGCACAACCTGAGCTGGAAGCTGGCCGCCGTGCTGCGCGGCGCCCCCGAGGCACTGCTGGACAGCTACCAGGCCGAGCGGCTGCCGGTCGCCGCCGCCGTCCTGGCCGCCACCTCCGCCCAGCACCGCAGGCTGTTCAGCGCCGACGGCGCCCGCGCCCTCACCGACCAGTTCCGCACCATGTCCAACGCGGCGGGGGCCGACTTCACCGGGCTGTCGGTCGGCTACCGGGGCGGGCCGCTCGGCCGCGACCTCGACGACACCACCGGCATCCGGGCCGGCGACCGCGCCCCCGACGCGCCCTGCACCACCGCCGACGGCACGCCGACCCGGCTCTTCGACCTGTTCCGCGGCCCGCACCTCACCCTGCTGACGGTCGGCGAGCACCCGGCCCTGGCCGCCGGCTCCACCCCGTCCGTCCCGTCCGTCCCGTCCGACCCGTCGGACCCGTCGGACCCGTCGGACCCGTCGGACCCGTTCGATCCGCCCGCCCTCCCGGGCCTGCGCCGGGCCGCCGTGCTCGATCCCGACGGCCACGTCGCCCGGGCGTACGGGCTCCGCGGCGACGCCGTCGTGCTGGTCCGCCCGGACGGCTACGTCTCGCTGACCGGCGCCACCGTCGACCGGGCCACCCTCGCCGCCCACCTGGCGGACTACGCCCCGGCGGGCTGAGCCCCGCCCCGGGCCCGTTCGTCGGCCCCGGCTCCGGCCCCGCTGCCGCCCCCGCCCCGGGCCCGTTCGTCGGCGTCGGCGTCGGCGTCGGCGTCGGCGTCGGCGAGCCACAAGTACACCGGTGCGAGCCCGAGTTCGATCACCATCAGCACCAGCTGGAACCAGTGCGGCCGGCCGTCCACCACGATCGACAGCACCCGCGCGAGGCCGCCCAGCAGGAGCACCGCCGCCAGCCACCGGACCGTCCCGGCGGGCACCGGCGCCTGCCGGGCGGCCCGGATCCAGGCGACGCCGTACCCGGCGAAGACCGCGCCCATGAAGCGGCCGAAGCTGCCGACCGTCGGACCGGCGTCCGCGATCCCGGGCATCGCGTCGTTTCCCAGCAGGATGTGGAGGAAGCCGATCGCCACGCAGGCGATCCCCATCGTCCACGTGAGCACCCGTAACGCCTTGGCCATGACCCACCCACCCGTCAGAGGTCTGGTTGACACGTGTCTACCAACCGTGCCCCACCAAGCTAGCGCCGACAAGTAGACATGTGTCAAGTAGCCTGGCCCGCATGCCAGTCCACGAACGACGCCGTCGGCTCTCCCTCGCCGAGCGACGCGCCCAGCTGCTCTCCGTCGGCGCCCGGATGTTCGCCGAACGGCCGTACGAGGAGGTGCTGATGGAGGAGGTCGCCGAGCGGGCCGGAGTCTCCCGCGCGCTGCTGTACCGGCACTTCGCGAGCAAGCACGACCTCTTCGCGGCGGTCTACCGGGAGGCCGCCGACGGCCTGCTCGCCAAGACCCGCTTCGACCCGGCCGACACCCTGATCGAGCAGCTGGTCGAGGGCATGGACGCCCACCTGGACTACTTCATCGCCAACCGGCACGCCGTGCTCACGGCCAACCGGGTGCTGGCCGGGGACCAGGTGATCCAGACGATCATCGCCGAGGAGCTCGACGCCCTGCGCGGCCGGCTGCTCGGCGTCCTCCCGCTCGCGGACGAGCGGGCGCGGCAGGCGGTGTCACAGGTCCTGCGCAGCTGGCTGGTGTTCGTCCGGGTGCTGGTCATCGACTGGCTGACCGAGGAGACCTGCACCCGCACCGAGCTTCGGGACGCCTGCATCGGTGCCGTACTGGGCGCCCTCCGGCCGCTGCTGCCCGCCGATCCGGCACCCGACCGGGAGCGCCGAGGGCATATCATCGGGGCGTAACGGGAGAAGCACCACAAGCGTCCAATTGCCTATGAATATATGACAATTACGCGCTTCGACTCCCCTCGACCAGCCGGACCTCCGAACCCCGCGAAGGGACCCATGGACTCCGTCGCAGCCGACCCCCGGACCACCCTCCCCCCACTCCACCGGCTCCCCCTCACCCCTGCCCAGCCGCCCCACCCCACCACCCTCCCGGACGGCACCCCCGCGTGGCTGATCACCCGCTACCACGACGTCCGGCAGGTCCTCGGCGACCCCCGGGTCACCCGGGCCGACCTGCATGACGTCGGCACCGCGGGTGCCACCGCCGACGTGGCCGCCAACCCGGCGTCCCTGTTCAACCAGGACGGGCCCGCCCACCGCCGGCTGCGCGGCACCGCCCAACGGGCCTTCACCCCGCGCGCCATCGCCGGCTGGCAGCCCTGGGTCGCCGCCGCCGTCCAGCAGTCCGTGGACCGGCTGGTCGCCGCCGGCCCGCCGGCCGACCTCGTTCCCGCGTTCGCCCGGCCGGTGCCGTTCGCCGTCACCACCCGGCTGATGGGGCTCGACGGGGACGGGCCCGACCACCTGGACGAGGAGCGGCTGCACCGCTGGACGCTCGCCCTGCTCGCCCAGGGCGAGGACGAGGGCGGGAACCAGAGCTCGGCCGATCTCCAGGCCGAGGACCGACGCGGCACCGAGACCGGTCACGACGACACCCTCGCCGAATTCGGCGCCTTCATGGGCGAGTTGGTCGCCCGCCGGCGCCGCGAGCCCGGTGACGACCTGGTCAGCCGGCTGGTCCGGGCCGCGGACCAGGACGGCGGCGTCCCCGAGGAGTCCCTCGTCTTCCTGGTCGCCGGGCTCACCGCCAGCGGCAACGAGAGCGTCGCCGGGGCCCTCGCCAACGCCCTCGTCTACGTGCTCGGCGAACGCCCCGAGCACTGGCCGCGCCTCGCCGACCCGGCCATCGCCGAGCGCACCGCCGAACGCCTGCTGCACTACATCCCGCTCGGCGACGACGAGGCCACCATCCGCCGCACCACCGCGCCGATCGAGGTCGGTGACGTCACCATCCCGGCCGGCTCGGTCGTCGCCGTCAGCCTCGGCAGCGCCAACCGCGACCCGGCCGTCCATCCCGAGGGCCTCGACGCCGACCTCGGCCTCCCGCTCGCCGCCCCCACCCTCGCCTTCAGCGCCGGACCGCACTACTGCATCGGCGCCTGGCGGGTCCGGCTGGAGATGCGCGAGTCCCTGCACCGCCTCGCAACCGCGCTGCCCGGCCTGCGCCTCACCGTCCCGGTCGCGGACCTCGCCTGGCAACTCGGCGGCACCACCCGGAGCCCGGCCCGCCTCCCGGTGGACTGGTAGCCGCGTCCGGGAGCGCGGTCGGCGCCCCGCTCGGCGTCAACAGTCGGGCAGGGCGCTCGGTCACCGCTCCCGGCGCCGCTCGACGCACTCGGCGTCGCCGCGCCGGTGCTCATGTTCCCGCCGGACAGCGGCTGTTCCTCCGCACCGTTCACCCGAACAGCTCATCCGAACAGCCCGTCCCCCAGCGTCCCGCCCTCGGGCGCGCCCGGCAGCACGTAGGCCACCGCCGAGGCCGTGTGCTCGACGAAGGCGTTGAGGGCGTCGCGGGCGGCCAGCCGGTTCTGGACCCGGGTGAACTGGGCCGGGTCGCGCATGAAGGCGCAGAACAGCAGGCCGCGGTCGCCCGGGCCGTCGTCGTAGCTGTAGCCGCGCCGCAGCATCCGGGCGCCGCCGTCCAGCCGGGGACTGGAGAGGCGGACGTGCGCGGTGGCCGGGATGACGTACGAGCCGTCCGGGTTCTTGGTGTAGATGTCCGGCTCGTCGTGCTCCGCCGTGCCGGTGAGCGGGGCGCCGTCGCCGGCCCGGCGGCCCATCACCTGCTCCTGGCGGTCCCCGGGGAGGGCGGCGAAGGCGGCGGTGTCCATCCGGATCCGGCGGTAGACCAGCGTCGTCCCGTGCTCGTACGGTCCCGGCGGACCCCAGACCCACTGCCCGCTGTCCGTACCGTCCGGGTTCGCCGTGCCGTCCTTGAAGCCGAACAGGTTGCGCGGGGTGGCGCCCCCGGTCGTCCGGGCCAGGAAGCCGGACTGCGTCCAGCGCACCGTCGCGCCGGCCGCCCGGGCCGCATCGCCCACGTGCTCGGCGACCACGGACAGCGGCCAGCGGTCCACCGCGCACAGCTGGACCACCAGGTCGCCGCCGCCGCGCGCCGGGTCGAGCCGGTCCCCGGGGAAGGCGGGCAGCTCGGTCAGCAGGGCCGGCGGAACGTTCAGCCCCAACCGGGCGGCGAGGCCCGGCCCGACCCCCACCAGGCTGCTGAGCCCGGCCGGCCGGCCGTCCCGCAGCCGCGCGTCCGCCGGGCGGGCGCCCGCCGCCTCGGCCAGCACCCGGGTCAGCCCGCCGAGCAGGCCGCGCAGGGCGGCCCGCCCGTCCGAGGTCGCGGCGGGCGCCAGGTCGAGGGCCAGCAGCTGGGTGGCCGGCTGCTGCGGGGCCGTCACCCCGGCCTGCCGTTCGCCGTGGAAGGGTTCGGCGGACGGCTCCGGCGCCGCTGCCGGCCGGCCGGGGTCCGCCCGGCCGTCGCCGCCGCCCAGGGCCAACGCCGCGGCCCCGGCACCGAGTCCGGCGGCCGCCACCGCCCCGCCCGTGATCAGGGCCCTCCGACCCACACCGGTCCTGACGGTCGGTGTCCGGTCCTGCGCCTTTCCGGCTTCGGCATGCATGGGCGACATTGGAGACGATAGAACACGCCGTATGCAACTTTTGACCACCCGTCACCCCGGTCCGACCGAAGCACCCCCACGCGGGGCCCGAACCGTCAGGCGTCTGCCCGCGCTGCTCGCCGCCGCCGTCCTCGCCCTCGCCGGCTGCTCCTCGGGCGGCTCGGCCTCCTCCGACGCCAAGCACCCGGACGGCACGGTCATCCGGGTCCCGCAGCACTTCCCGACCGTCCAGCAGGCCGTCGACGTGGCCCGCGAGGGGGACACCGTGCTGGTCGACCCGGGCACCTACCGGGAGAGCGTGCGCCTCACCAAGCCCAAGATCGTGCTGCGCGGCACCGACCGCAACACCGTGGTCCTGGACGGCGGCCTGCGGCTGGTCAACGGCATCACCGTCTCCGGCCCCGGCTCGGTGGTGGAGAACCTCACCGTCCACGGCTACCTCGCCAACGGCGTGCTGTTCACCGGCGTCACCGACGAGAAGCTGCAGCAGCACGGCGCCGGCGGCTCCGCCTACGACCCGCTGGACACCGTCCGCTTCCCGCCCGTCCAGGGCTTCCGCGCCAGCAACGTCACCGCGTACAACAACGGCCTGTACGGCATCTACGCCTTCGACGCCCGCGGCGGAGTCATCGAGGACTCGTACGCCTCCGGGGGCGCCGACTCCGGCATCTACGTCGGCCAGTGCAAGCCCTGCGACACCCTGGTGCGGGGCAACACCGTCGAGCGCAACGCCGTCGGCATCGAGATCACCAACGCCTCCGACAACCTCACCGTCGTCGGCAACCTGGTCCGCGGCAACCGGGTCGGCGTCACCCTCAACTCCAACGACCTCGAAGCCCTCGCCCCGCAGCACGGCGCGGTGATCGCGGGCAACGTCGTCACCGACAACAACGCCACCGACACCCCCCAACAGGCCGACGGCGCCTACGGCATCGGCATCGGGATCGGCGGCGGCACCGTCAACCAGGTGCAGCGCAACCTGGTCCGGGGCAACCGCGCGGCCGGGATCCTCGTCACCGACCCGCCCGGGCACCCGGCGAGCGGCAACCGCGTCGAGGACAACCGGGCCACCGGCAACGGCACCGACCTGGTGCTCGCCTCCGTCGATCCGGGCAACTGCTTCACCGGCAACCAGCCGGCCGTCCAGAGCCCGGACGGCCTGGAGGGCCTGGCGGGCTGCGCCGTCCAGGGCCGCGGCGCCCCGCCCCTCGGCCGGACCAGCCCGGTCCAGTCGCCGCCCGGCATCCCGTTCAGCCAGGTCCCGGCCCCGCCGGCCCAGCCGTCGCTGCCGGACCCGACCGCGCCCGGCCGCCCGGCGACCGACCTCCCGGGCCCGGTCGACCCCGGCGCCTACCCGCTGCCGGAGGCCGCGGACGCCGTGCCGAAGCACTGACCCCGGGCGCGACCGGGGGCGCGGGCGCTCGCGTCGCCCCGCCCGTGCCCGCCACGCCCCGCCCCGGCCGGGCGGGCGGGGCAGGCGGGCGGGGCACAGGCGGGGCGGGCGGCCGGGAATCCGGCCGGATCCACCGAAGCCCACCGGACACTCCGGACACCGGCGGATGACCCCGACACCCTTCCCGACACGGACAGTTCGGGACACCTCAGGCAGTTCGGAAACCGCCCGAACGGCCCTCCGCGGACATGACATACTGCGTCGGTGACCTCAGCCGACCTGGCCGCGAAGCCCTCGAAAAGCCGTCCTCAACTGGGCCGGAAGTTCCACCTGCTGTGGTCCGCGTCGGCGATCTCCTCGGTCGGCGACGGCATGCGGGACTCCGCCCTGCCGCTGCTGGCGGTGGCCGTCTCCGACTCCCCCGGCGCGGTCTCCGTGGTCTCCGTCGCCGCGTCCCTGCCCTTCCTGCTGATGTCCCTGTACGGCGGAGTGCTCGCCGACCGGGCCGACCGGCGACGGCTGATGTGGACGATCGACGCGGCGCGCGCCGCCGTCGTCCTGGGCTTCGCCTGCTGGATCTTCGTCGCCGACCCGCCGCTGGTCGCGCTCGCCGCACTGGCCTTCCTGCTCGGCTGCGGCGAGACGGTCTTCTCCAACGCCGCCACCTCGGCCGTCCCCGAGCTGGTCCGCCCCGACCAGCTCGACGCCGCCAACGGCCGGATGCAGGCCAACATGCTCGTCGGCGGCAACCTGATCGGCCCGCTGCTCGGCTCGGCGCTGTTCGCCGTGGCCGCCGCGGCCCCCTTCACGGTGGACGGCGTGTCCTTCGCGCTCGCCGCCGTCCTGGTCGCCGCCACCGGCCGCTCCGCCGCGCCGCGCACCCGGGCCGACCGCCGCCCGGTGCTCACCGAGATCCGCGAGGGCGTCGACTGGCTGCTCCGCCACCGCGACGTGCGGATGCTCGCCTTGCTCTCCACCCTCGGCGCGCTCGCCTGCTTCATGGGCACCACCATGATGGTCCTGATGGTCACCAGGGTCATCCACGCACCCGCCGCCGCCTACGGCATCGTCCTCGCGGCCGGCGCCATCGGCGGCACCGCCGCGAGCACGCTGGCCGGCCGGCTCAGCCGGCTGCTCGGCCGGGGCACCCGGATCGCCCTCGCCTTCCTGCTGATGGGCGTCTCGCTGATCCTGATGGGCCTGAGCACCTCGGTGGCCGAAGTGGCCGTGCTGTACGGCGTGGTCGGCTTCGGGATCGTCACCTGGAACATCCAGGCGATCTCGCTGCGCCAGCAGGCCGTGCCGAAGGAGCTGCTCGGCCGGGTCAACAGCTGCTACATGCTGCTCAGCCGTCTCGGCATCATGGCCGGCGCCGCCCTCAGCGGCTGGATCGCCTCCGCCGTCGGCATCCGCACCCCGCTGCTGATCGGCGGCGGCCTGCTGCTCGCCCTGCTGGTCGCGGTGCTGCTCCTGCTCCCGCGGATGGCCGCGCTGGAGGCCGTCCCGGCGGGCGCCGCGTCGAACTCCGGCGCCGGCGTCGGGGCCGGGTCCGAGGCCGAGTAACCCCGGTGCCGGAAGGGCGGCTTTCGCGTCCTCCCACTCAACGGCCCCTGCCGGCCGGTATGGTGACCCGAGGGGTGGCGCCGGGAAGACTGGTCGGTGCACAGCACCGCATGCCCTGAGGAGAGCCGTGAACGCCAACCACCCCACCGCCGCGGACCGGTCGACCGCCTCCGACTCCCCCCACTCCCCCGATTTCTCCGCTGCCTCCGCTGCCTCCCGCGCCGAAGCGCCGCCCGTCGGCCTCGGCCCCCTGGTGCGGATCGACGGCGGCTGGTTCATCGGCGACCACGAGAGCACGGCGCACCTCGCCGTCCTCCCCGGGGGATTCGAGCACCGCGTCGCCGGGCGGGATCCGTTCCTGGTGCCGTGGGACCGCCTGATGAGCCTGCAACTCGGGTTCACCCGCGGCCGGTTCCCCAGCACGCCGGTCGGCGGCCTCCCGAACTCGTACGACGGCGCGATCGGCGCCCACGGCTCCTGCCTCAGCGCCATGGTCCGGCACCCCTACGACCTGTGGCGGCCCCGGTTCGTCCACCACGGGTGGTGGTACCCGGCGCCCGAGCTCACGGTGCTGCGCCAACTGCTGGGGGACATCGTCGACCTCGGCCACGTCGAACGTCTCGGTGACGACGCCTGGCTGACCTCGGCCGTCGAGGAACTGGCGGCGGACCGCCACCTCCGGAAGTGGCGGACCGGAAAGGCCGTCATGGAAGGCGTGAAGGAGATCATCACCCGCGGGGCGTGACCTTCGCCCGGCGCCCCGGACTCCCCATGGACAGGTCAATCCGTTGTCCGTAGAATTCTTCTGACAGGTCGACAGATCGGGGCGGCCGTGACGGCGCAGCCCCGGTCGGCCCGTACCGGGTGATGCGGCAAGGCCGCAGCCCCCGACGCCGAGCCGGGCGCCGGATCGCTCCCCCGTCGATCCGGCGCCCCTCCGCCCGAATGTCGCGCACAGGGCACGTCGCACCACCCACCGGGGCCGCGATCTCGCCGCCGCCTCCGAGGGCCTCTTCTCTTCCTGCGAACGTCGCGCTTGCTTCGGGCGCCGCTTCCGTCAGGCCTCGCCCTGCGCCGGTTCGCCGGTGGTCCGCGGGCGCCCGGCGTCCCCGAGGTGGGGGAACTCCCCATCCGGGGACGGGGGTTAGCCCCATGGTCGATGGCTTTCGCACCGGGATAGCGTCGTCGGGTCCGCCCCGCGACGGGGCCCGTTCAGGAACGTCCTCCAGATCTGGGGAATGACATGCGCCAGCAGTACGGCCGTCTCGCGTCCTTCGTCGTCCTCGCGGCCGCCGTGGGCGGTCTCGGTGCCTGCGGGTTGGCTCCCGACAACAACTTCGACGACGACGCCGCGGTGAGCGGGACGATCACCGCGGTGAAGCTCGACACCACCTCCGGCGGCGTGACCCTGCGCGGCAGGGACGGCCTCGACACGGTCTCCGTGCACCGGTCGGTCAGCTACAAGAACGACAAGCCGGGCGCGACCAGTCGGGTCGAGAACGGCGTGCTGGTGCTCGGCGGCTGCGGCCAGCACTGCTCGGTCACCTACACCGTCGACGTCCCCGCGGGGCTGCCGGTCAGCGGCCGGACCTCCACCGGCGCGGTCAGCCTCTCCCGGGTGGGCGCCGTGCAGGTCTCCACCCACTCCGGGGCGGTCGACCTGGACGGGGTGAACGGCAGCACCGAGGTGAAGACCACCAACGGCGCCATCACCGGGCGCGGACTGAACGGCGACGGCATCCGGGCCGAGACCCACAACGGCGCGATCGACATCACCTCGACCAGGCCGCAGGACGTCTCCGCGTCGACCTCCAACGGCGCCATCACCCTGCTCGTGCCGGCCGCCACGTACAAGGTGTCCGCGAAGAGCGACAACGGCCACCAGGACATCGGGGTCTCCGACGACCCGTCCGGCCGGTACCGGCTCACCCTGAGCACCAGCAACGGGCACATCACGGTCAAGCAGGCCTGACGATCCCCGCGGCGCGCTGCCGCCCGGCGGTCGGCCTGGCGGCAGCGGCCCGCCGGCGTTCCCGGCGAATCCGGTGGGGCTCCGATCCTCGTCGCGAGGAGGCCCCT
Source organism: Kitasatospora sp. NPDC127116 (assembly GCF_042677365.1). Lineage (NCBI taxonomy): Bacteria > Bacillati > Actinomycetota > Actinomycetes > Kitasatosporales > Streptomycetaceae > Kitasatospora > Kitasatospora sp. NPDC127116. Next base: position 13,291 of record NZ_JBHXTL010000100.1, on the reverse strand, counting down.
TCGTACGAGGTCGACAGCAGCGGTATATCGAGCCGCCCGCCGGCGCTCCGCGGCCTCGGAGCCGGGCCGTCCGCACGGTCCGGCGCCCCGGCCGGCCGTCGGCCACCGGGGTCACAGGCCCAGGTCGACGGCCAGGCAGTTGTAGAAGTTCCAGGAGCTCTCGGGGTTGTACGCGTCGTTCGCCGCGCCGCCCGGGCCGCCCGCCGCCTCCTCGGTCATGTCCTCGAAGCGGATGCGCTCGGGAAGGGTGCCGTAGCGGGCGTGCCGCGCCTCGGCGGCGGGGTCGCCCGCGGGCTGCTTGCTCATGGCCACTCTCCTGACCGGCGGTCACGGACGGCGCCCGCACGGCGCCGGGGACGACCTTCAGGGTGCACCGTACATCGTCACCCGTCAAGACGGTGATGACATCTGGGGCAAAACACCCGCGCCTCACACGTGCCTGGCCGACTCCGCACTCCCGACACCTTGTTGAAGATGCAGGGATCCGCCCCGCCCCATTTCCAACCTCCTTCCAGAGTCCATGAGTTACCGGGCAGTCCCGGCGTGACGACGCGGCGCGGCCTCCCCTCGGGCGCCGCACCCTTTTCCGCCCTTCGGGCGTCACCATCTTGACAGGTGACGATCGGGCACGGCAGTCTCATCACCCGTCAGGGCAGTGATGGCTTCGGTGCTGCCGACCGCCCCTTGCGGGCCGCCGCCCGCGCCACCGCCCACTGACGGCCCGCCCCGCACCCGCCCCGCACCCGCCGCCCGGCACCGTCACCCGGCGGTGCCGGGCACGGGCCTGCGCAGGGGCCGGCCGCGGGGCGCGACGCGCCGGACGGACCGACAGGAAGGGGACGCGGGGCCACGTGGAACCGACCAACGGGAGGATCGTCGGCCGCGAGCACGAGCAGCGGGTGCTCTCCGGATTCGTGACGGCCGCCGAGGGCCGCTCCCTCGTACTGCGGGGCGACGCCGGTGTCGGCAGGAGCACCCTGCTGGAGCACGCCGCCGGGCTCGCCGCCGACCGGAACCACCGGGTGATCAGGGCGTGCGGCGCGGAGGCCGAACGGGAGCTGCCGTTCGCGGGCCTGCACCAGTTGCTGCACCCGCTGCTGGTCGACCTCGGCCGGCTGGACGACGTCGACCGGGCGGCCCTCGACGTCGTGTTCGGCCGCGGCGGAGGCCCGTCGCCCTCGGTCATGGCCCTCGGCGTCGCCGTCCTCGGCCTGCTCTCCCGCGCGGCGTCCCGGCAGCCCCTGCTGCTGGTGCTCGACGACGGCCAGTGGCTCGACGGCCCCAGCACCGAGGTGTGCGGGTTCGTCGGGCGGCGCCTGACCGTGAGCCCGGTGAAGCTGCTGGTCGGGCTGCGCTCCGACGTGCCCTGCGACTTCGACCGGGCCGCGCTGCCGCCGCTGCCGGTCGGCGCGCTGTCGGGGCCGGCCTCGGAGCAGCTCCTGGCCCTGCGCCATCCCGGCCTGGACCCCCGGATCCGGCGGCTGGTCCTGGACGAGGCCCGGGGGAACCCGCTGGCCCTGGTGGAACTGCCGCCGCAGGTCCTGCGCACGGCCCCCGCGCTGCCCGACGGCCGGGCGGCGGGCGGCCGGCCGGAGCTGCCGGGGTGCGCGGGCGTCCCGCTGCCCCGCCGGCTGCGGCACGTGTACGGCGCCCGGATCGGCGCGCTCGGCGAGGCCGTCCGCGCGGAGCTGCTGCGCGGAGCCCTGGACGGCGTCGCCGCGGGCGCGGTGCCCGGCCGCACCCTCCGCGCGCACTACCGGATGACGGGCGCCGAGGCGGCGGCGGACAGCGGGCTGCTGGACGTCGACCCGTTCAGCGGCGAGTTCGTCTTCCGGCACCCCCTGGTGCGGTCGACGGTCGTCCAGCTGGCGACTCCCGGTGAGCGGCGTTCGGCGCACGCCGTGCTCGCCCGGGTGCACCGCGAGGACCCGGAACGGCGCGCCCTGCACCTGGCGGCCTCGACGGTCGGCCCGGACGAGGCGGTCGCGGCCGCGCTGGAGAGCGCCGCCGGCTCGATCACCCGGCGCGGCGGGGCGGTGGCCGCGGTGACCTGGCTGACCCGGGCCGCGGAGCTGAGCGGGAGCCGCGCGGAGCGGTCCCGGCGGCTGGGCGACGCGGCCTTCGTGGCCGGTCACGCCGGCCTGCTGGACCGGGCGCGGCAGCTGGCGCGCTGCGACGGCGCGTCCGGCGCGGGCGCCTCCCCGGCCTCGGTGCTCGTGTCGGCGTACGGCGCGCTCCACGAGGACGGGGACGTCCGGTCCGCACGGCGCCAGGTCCTCGCCGCGATCGAGGGGATCCGGGACAGCGGTGGGCACGAGCCGACCGAGGCGCTCACCCGGCTGGTCGACCTGCTCCTGACCGTGAACCGGTACGCCGCCGACGAGACCGGGTGGGAGCGGACCCACGAACTCCTCGCCTCCCTGGGCGACCTGGTGCCACCGACCTCCCGCCTCTGCCAGGACGCCTGGAGCGACGTGGTCCGGCGCGGCGCCGGGGTGCGGGAGCGGGTGGAGCGCGCGTTCGCCGGCCCGGACACACCGCAGCCCTGGGAGCTGGCCCGGCTGTCGGTCGCCGCCCACCACGTGGACGCCCTCGGCCGGTTCCGGCCGCACCTGCGGCGCGGCGTCGAGCGCGAGCTGCGGACCGGGGCCGCCACGGCCGGTCTGACCATGCTGCACCTGATCATGCTCGACCAGCTGGCCGCCGGGGAGTGGGACGAGGCCGAGCGGACCGGGGAGCGCGGCCTGGAACTGGCCGCCGCCCACCAGCACCCGCTGTTCGCCCAGCAGACCCGCGCGCACCTCGGCCTGCTGGCCGCGATGCGCGGCCGGGCCGACCGCGCACGGGAGCTCCGGGCCGACGTCGACGCCTGGGCCCGCCCCCGCGGCGTCGGCCTCCTCACCCAGCTCGCCGACGCCGTCGGCGCCGCCGCCGCCCTCGCGGCCGGCGACTACGAATCCGCCTACCTGCACGCCACCGCCATCACGCCGCCCGGCTCCTTCGCGCCCTGCGCGCAGCAGGCCTCCCGGACGCTGCTCGACCTGGTCGAGGCGGCCCTGCACACCGGCCGCCGCGAGGAGGCCCGCCGGCACGCGCTGGCCGCCCGGGAGGCCGGCCTGCCCGACCTCTCCCCGCGCCTGGCCCTGGTCACGTACGGCGCGCTCGCCATGACCGCCGCCGACCCGGCGGAGGCCGCCGAGTGGCGCCGCCGCGCCGAGGGCCACCCGGCGGCCGGCGCCTTCCCGTTCGAGCTCGCCCGGATCCGCCTCGCCCACGGCGTCCGGCTGCGCCAGGCCCGGGGGCGGAAGGCCGCACGGTCGTCGCTGACCTCGGCCGCGGAGGCGTTCGAGCGGCTCGGCGCGGCCGGCTGGGCCGAGCGGGCCCGGGCCGAACTGCACGCCACCGGCGCCTGCCCGCCGGCCTCCCCGGCCCACGGCGCGGCCCGTGTCGCGGCCCTGACCTGGCAGGAGCGCCGGATCGCGGACCTCGCCGCGGGCGGTCTGACCAACAAGGAGATCGGCCTGCGCACGCGGCTGTCCCCGCGCACCGTCGGCTCCCACCTCTACCGGGCGTTCCCCAAGCTCGGGATCACCTCCCGCGCCGCCCTGCGCGACGCCCTCGACCGGATGCCCGCCGCCCCGGACGCGTGACCCCGCCGTACGGCGGCGGTCCCGGCCACCCGCCTTGGATCGTCACCACCTTGACAGGTGACGGAGGTGCATGGAAACCTTGCGTCACCGGTCAGAGTAGTCACTTTTGATGAGGACACCCACCATGGCAGTCGTACGGTTCCATCTCGTCTCCGCGCTCGGCACGGAGGACGTCCTGGCGGTGCTGACCGACTTCGGCCCGTCCCGCGCCGAGGCCTGGCCGAGCATCGACGCCGAGCACTTCGAGGTCCACGCGCTCGGCGACACCTGGGCCGAGGTCACCGAGGGCACCTCCGCCGCCTGGGAGCGCGCCCGCTACGAGTGGGAACCGGGCGGCGACACCGTCACCGTCACCACCCTGGACTCCAAGCTCTTCGGCCCCGGGGGCGGCTGGGTCTTCCGGATGACCCCCGAGCAGGACGGCACCCGGGTCGACGTCCAGCTGACGCGACAGCCGAACACGCTCAAGGGCCGGATGCTCGCCGCGCTGCTCCCGGTCGCCGCTCCCCCGGCCCTGCGCAAGTCCTTCGCGGGACCCCTGCGGGTCAAGTGACCCCGCACCGAAGGGGCCGACAGCACCGGCTGTCGGCCCCTTCGGCATGCCGCGGCCGAGGCGAAGGCCGCTGCCACGAAGGGCAGTTGCCGGTCGACACCCACCGGGGCGCACACCCGTCCGGCCACCCGGCGGCCGGCGGCTCCTGCTACAGTGGCCGTGACCTGTAGTCGTGTGATCGAGGAGTGGCAGACGTGGCGGGTGACGACGACATCTCCGGGTGAGACCCGGATCTGACGGCCACCGGCCGGTGCTTCAGGAGCGCCGCCGAGGTGGTCGGCTTCGTCGTACCCATCTTCCGCACGTCTGCCCAGGGCAGAGGTCCATCTTCCTGCCCTCATTCCCTTCGAGGTCATCCCCATGTCCGACGCTGCCGTCGTCTGCTCCAACGTCTCCTTCGCCTGGCCCGACGACACCCCGGTCTTCCACGACCTGTCCTTCACCGTGCCCGCCGGCCGGACCGGCCTGGTCGCCCCCAACGGCTCCGGCAAGAGCACCCTGCTCAAGCTGATCGCCGGCGAACTCAAGCCCGCCACCGGCTCGGTGACGGTCACCGGACGGCTCGGGTACCTCCGCCAGAGCCTGCCCCTGACCTCCGGCCTCACCGTCGCCGAGGTGCTCGACATCGCCCGGATCATCCGGGCCATCGACGCCGTGGAATCCGGGGACGTCGACGAGCGGCACTTCACCACCATCGGCGACGACTGGGACATCGAGGAGCGCACCCGCGCCCAGCTCGACCGTCTCGGCCTGGCCGACCTCACCCTGGACCGCAGCCTGAGCACGCTCAGCGGCGGCCAGATCGTCTCCCTCGGCCTCGCCGCCCAACTGCTCAAGCGCCCCGACGTGCTGCTGCTCGACGAACCGACCAACAACCTCGACGCGCACGCCCGGCACAAGCTCTACGACGTGCTGGAGGACTTCAACGGCTGCCTGCTGCTGGTCAGCCACGACCGCGCGCTGCTCGACCGGATGCAGCACATCGCCGAACTCGGCAACGGCGAACTGCGCTTCTACGGCGGGAACTTCACCGCGTACGAGGAGGCCGTCCGGGCCGAGCAGGAGGTCGCCGAGAAGAACGTCCGCAACGCCGAACAGGAGCTGAAGCGGGAGAAGCGGGAGATGCAGCAGGCCCGCGAACGCGCCGAGCGCCGCCAGAGCAACGCCGCCCGCAACCTCAAGAACGCCGGCCTGCCCCGCATCTTCGCCGGAAACATGAAGCGCGGCGCCCAGGAGTCCGCGGGCCGGGCCGGCCAGATGCACGCGGCCCGGGTCGGCGAGGCCAAGGCCCGGCTCGACGAGGCCGGGCGCGCCCTGCGCGAGGAGCAGCGCCTCTCCCTGGAACTGCCCGACACCCAGGTGCCCGCCGGGCGCAACCTCTTCCTCGGCGAGGGCCTGCAGGTCCGCCACGCCGGCCGGCCGGTGTTCGCCGAGGGCGGCGTCGACCTGAGCGTCCGCGGCCCCGAGCGCATCGCGCTGACCGGGCCCAACGGCGCCGGGAAGAGCACCCTGCTGCGCCTGGTCACCGGCGAACTCGCCCCGGACAGCGGGGAGATCAAGCGCAACGACGGGCGGATCGCCTACCTCTCGCAGCGCCTGGACCTGCTGGACCTCGACCGCACCGTGGCGGAGAACTTCGCCGCGTTCGCCCCCGAGCGGCCCGAGACGGAGCGGATGAACCTGCTCGCCCGCTTCCTCTTCCGCGGGGCCCGGGCCCACCTGCCGGTCGGGGTGCTCTCCGGCGGCGAGCGGCTGCGCGCCACCCTGGCCTGCGTGCTGTGCGCGGACCCGGCCCCGCACCTGCTGCTGCTCGACGAGCCGACCAACAACCTCGACCTGGTCAGCGCCGGCCAGCTGGAGAGCGCCCTGAACTCCTACCAGGGCGCCTTCCTGGTGGTCAGTCACGACGAGCGCTTCCTCGCCGAGATCGGGGTGAACCGCTGGCTCCGGCTGGCCGACGGCACGCTGAAGGAGACCGGGGCGCCCGCGGTGTGAGCCGCCGACGTGCGACGCGGCCCGCCGAGGCACCGTGCCCGGCGGGCCCACCACCCCTCACCTCGGAAGGTTCCCCGTGCTCCAGCACGCCCTGATCGCCCACGACCTCGTCCGCGACCTCGGCGGCCGACGCGTCCTCGACGGCGTCGGCCTGACCGCCGCCCCCGGCCACCGGATCGGCCTGATCGGGGAGAACGGCGCCGGCAAGTCCACCCTGCTGCGGGTGCTCGCCGGCGTGGACGAACCCGACGCGGGAAGCGTCTCGCGCCCCGCGGACCTCGGCTTCCTCCATCAGGAGATGCCCTTCGAGCCCGGCGCCACCGTCGCCGCCGTCCTGGACGACGCGCTGCGCGAGGCCCGCGAGGACCTCGCGGAGCTGGACCGGCTCGGCGCGGAGATCGCCCGCGTCCCGGAGTCCGACCCCGGCCACCCGGACCTCCTGGACGCCTACGGCAGGCGCCTGGAACAGGCCCGGTACCGGGAGTCGTGGGACGCCGACCGCCGGGCCGAACTGGTCCTCGACGGGCTGGGCCTGGACACGCTCGGGCACGACCGCACGCTCGGCTCGCTGTCCGGCGGGCAGCGCGGCCGGGTGGCGCTCGGCGCACTGCTCGTGCGACGGCCGGCCGCGCTGCTGCTGGACGAGCCGACCAACCACCTCGACGACGGCGCCGCCGCCTTCCTGGAGGAGCGGGTCCGCGAACTGCCCGGCACCGTCGTCGTCGCCACCCACGACCGGGCGTTCCTCGACGCCGTCTGCACCGATCTGGTCGACCTCGACCCGGCGGTGGACGGACCGGTCCGCTACGGCGGCGGCTACAGCGCCTACCTGGGCGAGCAGCGCGCCGCGCGGGAGCGCTGGGAGCGGCGCCACGCCGAGGAGCAGCAGGAACTGGCGCGACTGCGCCAGTCCGCCGGTGCGACCGCCCACCTGGTCGCACCGGACCGGGGACCGCGCGACCACGAGAAGATGGGCTACGGCCACCGGGCGGGCCGGGTGCAGAGCCAGGTCTCCCGCCGGGTGCGAAACGCCACCCGGCGGCTGGAGGAGCTGGAGCGCGCACAGGTCACCGCGCCGCCGCGCCCGCTGCGGTTCGCCGTCCGGGCGCTGGCCGCGGAGGCCGAGGCGCCGGTGGCAGCGGAGGTGGCGGCAGCGGCAGCGGCGGAGGTGGCGGCAGCGGCAGCGGCAGCGGCGGAGGTGGCGGCAGCGGCAGCGGCAGCGGCAGCGGACGTCAACGCCCCGGCCGCGGACGCCGGTGCGCCGATCGCCGGCACCGGGGAGGACCCGCGGCCGCTGGTGTCGCTCCGGGACGTCCGGGTTCCCGGCCGGCTCGTACTGGACGCGCTGGAGGTGGCGGCGACCGACCGGCTGCTGGTCACGGGCGGCAACGGGACGGGCAAGTCGACGCTGCTCGCCGTCCTCGCCGGGCACCTCGCCGCCGAGGGCACCGTCCGCCGGCACCCCGGGCTGACGGTCGGGCTGCTCACCCAGGACACCGTGTTCGACCGGCCCGACCGCACCGCCCGCGCCACCTACCGGCTGGCGCTGGGAGCGGCCCGCGCCGAGGAGGTGCCGCTCGGCTCGCTGGGGCTGCTGCCCGCGGCGGACCTGGACGAGCCCGTCGGCCGGCTGTCCGTCGGGCAGCGCCGACGGCTCGCACTGGCGCTCCTGGTCGCCGACCCGCCCGGACTGCTGCTGCTCGACGAGCCCACCAACCACCTCTCCCCGCGGCTGTGCGACGAACTGGAGGAGGCCCTCGGCACCGGTCCCGGCGCGATCGTCCTCGCGAGCCACGACCGCTGGCTGCGCCGGCGCTGGCGGGGCCGCGAGCTGCGGCTGGACCCGGCCGGCGCCACGCGTTATTGCACCTCGACACAGTCACCTGTCAGCATGGTGATGTGAACCTTGACCATGTCTTCGTCTGCGGGCACCCGGCCCTGGACTTCGCGGCCACGCTCCGTGCACGACGCACGGTCCGGTTCGAGATGTTCGTGACGCCGGAGCGCCTGAACGCCTGGTACCTGGACTGCGGGCTGGTGGACACGATCACGCCCGGTGACGAGCACGACGTCCGCGAGGCGACGACCGTCCGCGAGGCGATCTACCGGCTCGTCACCAACCGGCGGCTCGACGAGGCCTTCGACCGCGAGGCGCTCGCCGTGCTCAACGCCGCCGCGCGCAAGCCGCCCGTGACACCGCAGCTCACCATGACCGGGCGGCACAACGAGGCGACCCCCGAGCAGGCGCTGGCGACCGTCGCGCGCCAGGCGGTCGAACTCCTCAGCGGCCCGGACGTCCCCCTGATGAAGGAGTGCGGCAACCCGGAGTGCACCCGGGTCTACATCGACCGCTCCCGGGGCATGCGCCGCCAGTGGTGCGGCATGGAGTCCTGCGGCAACAAGATCAAGGCCGCCGCCTACCGCGCGCGGAAGAAGACGCCGTCCACCGCGGGCGCCCGGTAGTCCCTCCACGACCGCGCGCCCCGGCGGCCGGACCCCGGCACGGGTACCAGGCACCGCCATCCGTGCCGAGGGGGTGAACGGTTGCGACCCGCCGTCCGGCCGCGTCCGCTCGCCCGGACCGGCGGAACACCGGTCCGGGAAGTGACGAACACGCCCGGCCGCCCGGAGGCACGTGTGCGCCCGGGAAGGCGCGTGCCGCCCGCGCGCTCCGGCCGGTCGTGCGGTGCGGTGCGGGGATGTGGGCGGGTCCCGTGCCGGACGGGGGAACAGGCGCGGGACCCGCCGTCAGGGGGGCGGCTCAGGCGGCGACGCCGGCGTGGATGACGACCGGGATGTTGTCGCGCGTGGCCTTGGAGTACGGGCAGATCCGGTGGGCGGCGTGCGCCAGCTCCTCGGCGGTGGCCCGGTCCACGCCGCCGAGCACGGGGCGGAGGACCGCGGAGAGCGCGAACTCGTCGTCGTCGCCGTGGGTCAGGGTGATCTCGGCGGTGACGGTGGTGCTGGTGAGCCGGATCCCGCGGTCGCCGGCCGCCCGGCGAAGGGCCCCGAGGAAGCACGCGGCCCAGCCGGCCGCGAGGAGCTGCTCCGGGTTGGTCGCCGTACCGCCGCCGCCGAGCTCCTTCGGAATGGCGAGACCGGTCTCCAGCAGCCCGTCGGAGGAACGGACCCGGCCGCCGTTGCGGCCCTCGCCGTCGACGTCGACAACGGCGGTGTAGCTGACTGCCATGACTGGTGCTCCCCATCTGGATCGAATCGGTGTCCGACCCGTCACGGTGACGCACTCACACCTTCGAAGCATCACCGGTCGAGCCGGTGACGAAATGATGGCAACCCGATGCGTCACCAGTCAAGCCGGTGACGCGCCCCGATGGTCTTCGCACCGCCGCCGAACCGCCTGCGGGAGAACGGCCCTGACGCGACGCCAGGCCGAGCGACGGCGACCACGGGGCGGATACCACACAACAGGCGGAAAGCCGGAGAAGATGCCGAAGCCGAACCGCCCCGAGGCCGGTACGTGCTATGGCCGACCGGCCGCACACATGCCATGCTCTCCGAGGCGACGGATGGGGACCGACCGGCGGGGGTACCGTGGAGTTCCATGTGCTCGGAGCAGTCGAACTGTCCGTCCACGGAAGGCCCGTGGCGCTCGGCACCAACAAGCTGCGCTGTCTCGCCGCGGCACTCGCACTCGACGTCGGCCGACCGGTACCGCTGGACACCCTGATCACCCGGCTCTGGGGCGACGAGCCCCCGGCCAAAGCCCGGGAGGCCGTGCACTCCTACGTCTCCCGGCTGCGCTCCGCGCTCCGGAAGGCGCAGCACCCCGACGACGGCGCGCCGCCCGCGGTGATCAACCGCAAGTCGCACGCCTACGCCCTGGACACCGATCCGAACCGGGTCGACTGGCCCCGGTACGTCCGGCTGGGGCGACGCGCCCGATCGCTCGCCGACGCGGGCAACGACCGCCAGGCGCTCGAACTCCTCCGGCGCGCCGACGACACCTGGCGGGGCGAGCCCCTCGCCGGCCTGCCCGGCCAGTGGGCCCGGGCCACCAGAAGCACCATGCGCGACCAGTGGCTCGCCACCATGCTGACCCGCTGCGAGGTCGAGCTCAGACTCGGACACTTCGCCGAACTCGTCCCCGAACTGGCCGCGTTGGCGGAACAGCGACCGACCGACGAGCGGGTGGCGGGCCACCTGATCACCGCGCTCTACGGCTGCGACAGGTTCGCCGAGGCGCTGGACGTGTTCCGGCGGACCCGGCGGGAACTGCTGGAGTACCTCGGCGCCGAACCCGGCGAACAGCTCAGGGCACTTCAGCAACGCATCCTTCGCCGCGCCCCGATCGGCGAGATCCTGACCCGCCCGGGGCGGCCCGTCGCTCCGCCCATCGCCGCCGAGCACGGCCCCGCGCGCAGCAACTACCTCCCCGTGCGGCACCGGATGGTGGGCCGCGACGCGGAACTCCGGCACCTGCTGTCGGCACCCACGAGCGGCTCGCCGGACGGCGCGGGCGGCTGCATCCGCGCGGTCTCCGGCATGGCCGGCACCGGGAAGACCAGCCTCGTCGTCACCGCCGCGCACCTCCTCCGGGACCGCTTCCCGGACGGCCGGTACTACGTCGACCTCCGCGCCAACGGCGGCGCCCAACAGCCGCTGGACACCGAGGCGGTGGCGACGTTGCTGCTCAGACAGTTCGGGGTCCCGGCCGCCTCGATCCCCACCGACCGGGACGAGCTGGCGTCCCGGTGCCGCGGCCTGCTCGCCGAACGCCGGGCCGTGGTCGTGCTCGACGACGCCCGGGGGCCCGGACAGGTCCGCCCCCTGCTCCCGGGCAATCCCGCCTCCTGCATCCTCGTCACCAGCCGTCATCGGCTCGCCGAACTCCCCTGCAGTCCGCTCTACCTCGACCCCATGTCGCCCGAGGACGCGGCCGGACTCTTCGTCGCACTGGCCGGAAAGGAACGGACCGGCGATCCCGCCCAGGTCGATGCGCTCGTCGAGCGGTGCGGCGGACTCCCGCTCGCCGTCGACCTGGCGGCGAGCCGGTTCAAGGCCCACCCCACCTGGTCCCTGGAACACTTCGTGCGGCGGCTGTCCCGCAGCGGCGGCCGGCTCAACGAACTCCGCCACGGGCTCGAAAGCGTGGCCCTGGCCTTCGACGTGTCGTACCGCTCGCTCTCCCGTACCCAGCAGGAGGCGTTCCGCCGCCTCGGCCTGCACCCCGGACCCGACCTCGGCCCCGACACCGCCGCCGCCCTGATCGGACGGCCCCTGCGGGAGACAGACCGGATCCTGGAGAGCCTGCACGACCTGCACATGCTCCAGGAGAACTCGCCGGAACGGTACGTGCTGCACGATCTCCTGCGGGAGTTCGCCGTCGATCTCGTCACGGCCGAGGAACGGCGGCAGGCGATTCGAAGACTCACGGGTTTCGCCTTACGGGTGGCCGACCGGGCCGACCGCACGCTCAATCCCCGGCGATTCCGGCTGGCCCTCCCCCAAACTCCGCACCCCGCCCCCGTGGACGCGCTGGTGGACGGGCTCGACTGGCCCGACGACACGGCCGTCAGGGCCTGGCTGGGGGTGGAACTCCCCGGCCTGGTCGCCGTGGAGGCCCACGCCCGGGCCACCGGCCTGACCGAGGAGGCGGCCTGGCTCGCCCACGTCCTCGCCGACCACCTCGAAACCGAGGGACTGTGGCGCGAGGCCGACGAGATGCACCGGGCCTCGGCACACCACAGTCACGGCCGCGGCGAGGAGCTGGCCGAGAGCCACGCCCTCCTGGCCCTGGCCTCGATCCGGATCCGCACCGCCCAATACGCCGCTGCCGGACCGGCCGCCGAACGCGCTCTCGCGATCGCGGAGTCGCGGGGCGACGCCCAGTGCACCGCCGAGGCACTGGAGAGAATCGCGAAGATCCGCTGGAACCAGAGCGATCTGTCGGCTTCGCTGGCGACCCAGCGCGAGGTCGTCGAGATTCACCGGAAATCCGGGGACGAGTGGAACAGGGCGCGCTGCCTGAACAATCTCGGCGCGATTCTCATGCATCTCGGCGAAAACCGGGAAGCTCTGGAATCGTTCACCGAGGCGCTGCCATTGGCCGAATGCATGAACGATTCGCGGCTCCGACTCCAAATTCTCGGGAACCTTGCCGGAATGCATCTCAACGCTCGGGATCCGAATGCCGCCTGCCACGCCTTCGAACAGATTCTGGCAATCGGGGACGGCATCCTGTCGCCGAACGACCTGGCGATCATCCGCATGAACCTCGCGGGTTCCCTCCCGCTCCCTGCGGAGTCCGCCCGCGCCACCGAGCTCCTCCGAACCGCACTCCGCACCTTTCGCCAGATCGGAAACCGCCGGGTCGAGGCCGACGCCATCAACGGACTGGGAACCGTGTACCGGAAGACGGGGCAGTACGGCGCCGCTCTGGACCAGCACACGAGGGCCCTCGAACTCGCAAGATCGATCGGAGCCCAACGCGAGGCGGCCGCTGCGTTGCGCGGACTGGGCCAGGCCGAGCGGGACCTCGACCGGACAATCGACGCGCTCGACCACTTCCGGCTAGCCGCTGCCCTCTCCCGACAGATCGAGGCGACGGAGGAGGAGGCCGCCGCCTGCGAGGCGCTGGCCGAGCTGCAGCTGCGGACCGGACAGGTGGACACGGCCCGCACGACGCTTCAGCGTGCCATTGAGCTCTCCGAGTCAGCCCGCCTGCCAGAATCGAAAACATTGCGCAATCTTCGCAGCAGGTTCGACCAGTCAAGCGAATAAAACTCGTCAACTCTGCTCATTATCGACTACCGGCGGATTCGATTTGGCATTCGAACCATCCACCGTGCCATCATTTCCGTGATCAGCCGTTCAAACGATCATCGGGAAAGAAGTTTCGTGAACAAATTTGTCCTGTACGCGGCATCCGCTCTGGCCATAGGCCTGCCCGCGCTTCCCACTCCCCCGAATGGCACTTCCAGCGGACCCGCGACGACGTCGACCATTCAGGCCTGGATGCCGATCTGGGCGTTCCGCGCGGCGGTCGACGCCCCCGCCGCCGGGATCGAACCCGCGGCCGGTACGGCCGCCTGAGGCACCCTGGTGACCCGGCCCGCCGCCCACGACGGGGCGG
>NZ_JBHXTL010000099.1:0-38797 GCF_042677365.1 Kitasatospora sp. NPDC127116 | reverse complement strand
GGCGCCGCGCGCGGCCCCCCCCCGCGCCCCCCCACCCCGGGGCCGGGGCGGTCAGCCGGTCAGGGACGGGAAGGCCGGGACGAGCCCGCCGTCGATCACGATGTCCTGCCCGGTGATGTACGAGGAGCGGTCGGAGAGCAGGAAGGCGACCGTCTGCGCGACGTCCTCGGCGGTGCCCAGGCGGCCGAGCGGGACGTGGCCGCGGACCGCCTCGTGGTCGGCCGGGTCCGGGAGGGCCGCGTGGAACATCTCGGTGACGATGTAGCCGGGGCTGACCGAGTTGACCCGGATGCCGCGGCCGGCCAGTTCGCTGCCGAGGGTGCGGGCGAGGCTGAGGACGGCGGCCTTGGTGGCGGCGTAGACGGCGGCGCCGGGCAGGCCGCGGTGCGGGGTCCAGGAGGCGTTGAGGACGACGGATCCGCCGCCGGCGGCGTCCAGCAGCGGCAGGGCGTGCTGGACGGTGAGGAACACGCCCTTGAGGTTGACGGCGACGATCCGGTCGAACTCGGCCTCCGTCACCTCGTCCACCGGCTGGAAGCCGGCCACGCCGGCGTTGGCGAAGACCCCGTCGAGCCGGCCGTACCGCTCCCGCACGGTGTCGGCCAGCCGGGCGAGGTCGGCCGCCACGGAGGCGTCGGCGCGGACGGTGAGCAGCCGGTCGCCGGCGTCGAGGCGCGCCGCGGCGCGGGCGAGCCGCGCGTCGTCGCGGCCGGTGACGACGACCCGGGCACCGGTGGCGAGGAGGTGACGGGCGGTGGCGAGGCCCATGCCGCTGGTGCCGCCGGTGACGAGGACCGTGGCGTCGCCGGGGACGGTGGCGTCGGGGGTGGCGGCGGCGTCGCCGGGGACGGTGGCGCCGGAAGGAGCGGTGGCGTCGGAGGAAGTGTGGCTCATGCCGTTCACCTTCGCGACCGGTGCCGGGACGGCACCAGGCCCGCCTCGACCGTGGGTCCCGGAAAACCACCCTGCAAACCGGGAATCGGCGCGATCACCGGACGGTTGGGCCAGGGCGACGGTCCAATACGGCACTCGCGAAGAGGGACTTCCATGAAGATCGGCATCATCGGCGCGGGCAACATCGGCGGCAACCTGACGCGACGGCTGACGTCGCTGGGGCACGAGGTATCGGTGGCCAACTCCCGTGGCCCGGAGACGCTCAAGGCACTGGTCGAGGAGACCGGCGCGACGGCGGTGACGGTCTCCGAGGCCGCCCGGGACGCGCAGGTCGTGGTGGTGACGGTGCCGCTGAAGCGCGTGCCGGACCTGCCCGCCGGGCTGCTGGACGGCGCCGCCGAGGGCGTCGCGGTGATCGACACCGGCAACTACTACCCGAAGGAGCGCGACGGCCGGATCGACGCGATCGAGGACGGCGGGCTCACCGAGAGCCGGTGGACGGAGCAGCACCTCGGGCACCGGGTGGTGAAGGTGTTCAACGGCACCTACGCCCAGGACCTGCTGGAGCGCCCGCGCCCGGCCGGGGACCCGGAGCGGATCGCCGTGCCGGTCGCGTCGGACGACGAGGCGGCCAAGCGGGTGGTGCGGGAGCTGGTCGACGCGTTGGGCTTCGACACCGTGGACGCGGGCGGGATCGACGAGTCCTGGCGCCAGCAGCCGGCCACCCCGGTGTACGGGCTGCGGGCCGGGGTCGAGGCGGTCACCCGGGCGCTCGCGGAGGCCTCCCGGGAGCGCCCGGCCGCCCACCGGGCGTAGGGCCTGTCCCGAGCCCCCGCCCGGCGGAGCGGTTCAGCGGAGCCGGCGCGCCCCCTCCGCCGGGACGGCGGTGAGGGTGCGCGGCTCGGCGTACCCGGCTTCGCGGAAGGCGGCGGTGACCTCGGCGGCGACGCGCTCGGCGGTGTCCGCGTCCACCAGGGCGATGACCGAGCCGCCGAAGCCGCCGCCGGTCATCCGCGCGCCGTGGGCGCCGGCGGCCAGGGCCGCGTCGACGGCGAGGTCGGTCTCCGGGCAGGAGACCCGGTAGTCGTCGCGCAGCGAGGCGTGCCCGGCGGTGAGGATCGGGCCGAGCGCGGCGGGGTCGCCGGCGTCCAGACGGGCGACGGCGGCCTCCACCCGGGCGTTCTCGGTGACCACGTGGCGCACCAGGGGAACCAGGTCCTCGGGGAGCCGGGCGAGCGCTTCGGCCAGTCCGGACTGCTGGAGCGAGCGGAGCGCGGGCAGCCCGAGCAGGGCGGCGGCGCGTTCGCAGCCGGCCCGCAGCGCGGCGTAGGCGCCGTCGCCGAGGTCGTGCTTCACCCGGGTGTCCAGGACGAGCAGGGCGAGGCCCGCGCCCGCGAGGTCGACGGGCACCTGGCGCATCGTCAGATCACGGCTGTCGAGGAACAGGGCGGCCCCGGGGCGGCAGCACATCGAGGCCATCTGGTCCATGATTCCGCAGGGCACGCCGACGAAGGCGTTCTCGGCCCGCTGCGCCAGCACCGCCAGCTCCGGGCCCGCCAGGCCCAGCCCGTACAGGTCGTTGCAGACGGCGGCGACGACGCACTCCAGGGCGGCGGAGGAGGAGAGCCCGGCGCCGCCGGGCACGTCGCTGTCCAGCCGGAGGTCGGCCCCGCCGACCCGGTGCCCGGCCTCGCGCAGCGCCCACACCACCCCGGCCGGGTAGCCGGCCCAGCCGGGCACCGAGCCGGGGGCGAGGTCGTCCACCTTCAGCGTCACGAGGGCGCCGCCCTGGGCGGACCAGAGCCGCAGCAGTCCGTCCTCCCGCCGGGCGGCCTGGGCGCGGACGGTCCGCGGCAGGGCGATGGGGAGGACGAACCCGAGGTTGTAGTCGGTGTGTTCGCCGATCAGGTTGACCCGGCCGGGGGCGGCCCACTCCCCCTCGGAGGGGCGGCCGTACAGCTGCTCGAAGGTGTTCATGCGGCGACCTCCCGCAGCCGGCGGGCCGCGTCCTCGGGGGTGACGTCGTTGACGAAGGCGTCCATGCCGGATTCCACCCCGGCCAGGTACTTGAGCTTGTCGGCGGCGCGCCGGATGGTGAACAGCTCCAGGTGCAGGGCGAGTTCGTCCCGCTGTCCGGCCGGGGCCTGGTGCCAGGCGGAGATGTACGGGGTGCGGCCGGTGCCGAAGAGCCGGTCGAAGCGGCGCAGCAACTCCAGGTAGAGGGCGGGGAATTCGTCCCGCTGCTCGGCGTCCAGCGCGGTCAGGTCGGGCACCCGGCGGTGCGGGTGGAGGTGGACCTCGTACGGCCAGCGGGCGGCGAAGGGGACGAAGGCCGTCCAGTGCGTCCCGGCGAGCACGATGCGGTCGCCGTGGGCGCGTTCGGCGGCGAGCAGGTCCTCGAAGAGGTTGCGGCCGGTGGCGGCGCGGTGTTCGGCGGCGCGGGTGGCCATCCGGGCGGTGCGCGGGGCGGTGAAGGGCAGGGCGTAGACCTGGCCGTGCGGGTGGGCGAGGGTGACGCCGATCTCGGCGCCCCGGTTCTCGAAGCAGTAGACCTGCCGCACGCCGGGCAGGGCGGAGAGTTCGGCGGTGCGGTCGGTCCAGGCGTCCAGGACGAGCCGGGCGCGCTCGGGGGTGAGGTCGGCGAAGGAGGCCTCGTGGTCGGCGGTGAAGCAGACCACCTCGCAGCGCCCGGCGCCGGGGCCGCTGGTCCACAGGCCCCCGGCCGCCCGGACGGGCTCCGCGGGCGGGCCGGCCAGCGAGGGGAAGCGGTTCTCGAAGACGGCCACCTGGTAGTCCTCGGCCGGGATCTCGCTGAGCCGCCCGTCCCGGGACGGGCAGAGCGGGCACTCCTCGGCCGGCGGCCGGTAGGTGCGCGCCTGGCGGTGGGCCGCGATGGTGACCCAGTCGCCGGTGGCCGGGTCCAGCCGGACCTCGGAACCGGGGGTCTGCGGGTCGAGCGGCCGTTCGTCCACCGCACTCCGGGGGGCGGCGGTGCCGCCGTCGTAGTAGATCAGCTGCCGACCGTCCGCGAGGGTGGTCACTGTCCTGACGGTGGGCTGGGTCAGGGACGTACCGGGCATGGCCCTTCTTCCTCCGAGTGAAGCCATTGGACATGGGTAAATCAACAGAAAGCTACAATCTCAAACATTATCCACCATGAGCACGTGGCCGAAGTGCTCGAAGGAGGCCTCCCGATGGCTGACAGCGCCCAACCGCTCGCCGGACAGCGCCGCGTGCTGATCCTGGAGCAGATCCGCGAGCGCGGCGGGGTCCGGGTCACCGAGCTGGTCCGCGACCTCGGGGTCTCCGACATGACGGTCCGGCGCGACCTGGACGCGCTGGCGCGCCGGGGCCTGGTCCACAAGGTGCACGGCGGCGCCGTCCGGGTCGAGGCGCCGGCCACCGGCGAGCCCGGGTTCGAGACCAAGGCGCACTGGGAGCTGCCCGCCAAGGAGGCGATCGCCCGGGCCGCCGCCGCGCTCGTCCCGCCTGGTTCGGCGGTCGGGCTGGCCGGCGGGACGACCACCTTCGCGGTCGCCCGGCACCTGCGCGCGGTCGAGGGCCTGACCGTGGTGACCAACTCGCTGCGGATCGCCGAGCTGCTGGAACAGCCCGCCGAGGACGGCACGCCGGCCACCGCCACGGTGATCCGCACCGGCGGCGTGCGGACCCCCTCGGACGCGCTGGTCGGGCCGGTGGCCGACCGGGCGATCCGCTCCCTGCACGTCAACCTGCTGATCCTGGGCTGCCACGGGCTCTCCCCCGAGGCCGGGCTGACCACCCCGAACCTCGCCGAGGCGGAGACCAACCGCGCCTTCCTCCGGTCGGCCCGCCGGGTGGTCGTGGTCGCGGACCACACCAAGTGGAACGCGGTCGGCCTGGCCACCTTCGCCGACCTGGACCAGCTGGACGTCCTGGTCACCGACGACGCCCTGCCCGCCGAGCAGCGGGCGGCCGCCGCGGGCATGGTCGGCGAGCTGATCGTGGCGGCGACGGCGGACCGCACGAACCGGCCCGGCTAGCCCGACCGGTCCGGCCGCCCCGGCTCACCCGACCGCCCCGGCTCGCCGAACCAGCCCGACCAGCCGGGTCGCTGCGTCCCGCCGGAGCGGCCCGAACTCCCCCGCACCACCAGCTCGGTGGGCAGCTCCAGCCCCTCGCCCGGCGCCGCCCGCCCGCGCACCTGGTCCAGCAGCCGGCCGACCAGCGCCGTGGCGATCGCCCGCAGCGGCAGCCGGACCGAGGTCAGCCCGGGATGGAGGTGCCGGCAGAGCGGCGTGTCGTGGAACCCGGTGACCGCCACCCCGCCGGGCCCGATCACCAGCCCCTCCGCCCGGACCGCCTCGTACACGTCCAGTGCCAGCAGGTCGCTGCCGGCCGCGACGGCGGTCGGCCGGTCGGGCCCGCGCAGCAGCGCCCGTACGGAGGCCGTCACGGAGCCCCCGGCCGCTCCCCCGGCCCCGTCACCGGCTCCGTCAACGGCCCCGGCCCTCGCCGTGCCCGTCGCCACCGCGGACAGGCCGAGCCGGTCGGCCTCGGCGAGGAACCCGGCCCGCCGCGCCGCCATCCAGGGCAGCTCCTCGGCGGCCCCGAGGTAGCCGATCCGGCGGTGGCCGAGCGCCGCGAGGTGCCGCACCACCTCGGCCATCGCCGCCTCGTTGCCGATGTCCACCCAGTGCTGCGGCTGCCCGGGCCCGGTCCGTCCGAAGCTGACGAACGGGACGCCGAGCCGGGCCGCATGGGCGATCCGGACGTCCTCGTGCAGCACGTCGGCCAGCACCAGTCCGTCCACCTGGCGGGCCGCCACCAGTTCGTCGATCGCCGCCGCCGGGTCGGCCGCGCCCTGCCCCGGCCGGAACAGCAGCACCCGCTGCCCGGCCGCCCCGGCCGCGTCGACCAGGGCCTCCAGGAAGCCGGCCATCAGCGGGTTCGGGTCGAGCGGGTCGTCCACCGGGGCGAGGTAGCCGATGGTGCGGCGGGCACCGCTGCGCAGCGAGCGGGCCGACTGGTCGGGCTGGTAGCCGAGTTCGCGGATCGCCGCGTTCACCCGCTCCAGGGTCTCCGGGCGGACCCGCTGCGGCGCGTTCAGCGTGTTGGAGACGGTCTGCCGGGAGACCCCGGCCGCCCGGGCGACCTCCTCGATCGTGGCGGCGCCACGGCGCGGCCGGTGCGGTCCCTCGGGCATGCGGTCCTCCAGGGGTGGTCGGGGCTCGGGACGACGGGGCCGGCGCCGGTCCGCCGCCCCGAGCGGGTCGGGCCCTGCGCGGGACCGGGCCCGACGCGGGGTCAGGGCCCGGCGCAGGGGCAGGCCCGACGCGAGGTCAGGCCCGGCGCAGGGTCAGCAGTCCGCCGCGCGGCACCACGATCGCGTCCGCCCGGTCCAGCTCGACCTCGCCCTGCCGGACGATACGCCCCCGGGCGTCCTGCACCGTCACCGCCACCTGCCCGCGGCCGCCGGTGAGCCGGACGTCCGGGTCGGCGTCGGCGTTGGCGACCAGCAGGGTGCGCCAGTCCCCGCCGGAGACGTCCACCGGCAGTGCGGCGTAGCGGGCCACCGCCACGGTGTCGGCGCCGCGCGCGGTGACCATCGGGTAGCCGAGGTCCGGGCGGGCCGGGAGCAGTTCGCCGAGCTGGAGGGTGGCGGTGTGCTCGCGGAAGACGCCGAGCCAGAAGGCGATGGTCTCGCGCTGGGCCTCGCTCTGCGCGGCGAGGTCGACGGAGATCTGCGGCACCGAGAACAGCACGTTGATCAGGTGGCAGGCGACCTGCTCCGGCGGCTCGCCCTGGTGCCACATCAGCATGTCGGCGTGGACGGGGACGGGCCCGGCCGCGAGCCGCACGTCGACGGTCCGCTGCCGGTTCTCCTGCGGGCTGAGCGGGCAGTCGGTGGCGCGGATCATGGTCGCGTACGGCCACAGGCCGGGGCTGACGTACGGCTGGCGGTGCTCGATCATCGCCTCCGGGTCGGCGGCGGTGATCCGGCCGCGGATCCCGGCGAGCAGCCGCTCCACGCCCTCGTCGACGGTCGCGCAGTCCGCGCCGGGGCGGGCCGGCGGGGCGTCGGCGCTCTCGGCGGCGCGGGCGAACCAGTCGACGAAGTCCACCTTGAGGCCGTCCATGCCCCACTCCTCGACGGCCCGGGCGAGCCGGTCGGTGAGGAAGGCCCGGACCTCGGGGTGGCGCGGGTCGGCGACGATCGCGCCCATGTGGGCGGCGTCGGCCAGCGCGAGGTGGCCGATCTCCCGGTACGCGGCGCTGTCCTTGCCGATGAACGGCAGCGCGTACCAGAGCATGTAGCGCACGCCGAGGTCGTGCACCCGCCGCACGTGGGCGGCGGTGTCGGGCAGCGAGACCGGCTCCCAGTCGCCGCAGTGGGCGTAGCCGCGGGTGCGGTCGGCGGTCATCCAGCCGTCGTCCACGATGATCACGTCCAGGCCCAGCTCCTTGCCGAGCGCGGCCTGGGTCTCGACGCCCTTGGGGGTGATGTCCTGGTGCATCGAGTACCAGGTGGAGTACGCGGGGCGGCGGGCGGCGTCCGGGATGTCGGCCGTGCGGCCCTCGCCCCACCAGGCTGCGAGGTCGGCCAGGGCGCGCCCGAAGTGCCGGCGGGAGGTGTCGATCCGGACGGTGAGCCGGTCGGTGGCCTGGGCCCAGAACCGGAACTCGCCGGTCTCCTCGACCACTCCGGCCCCGGTCAGCACGTCCGGACGCCCGGCGGCGAAGGCGCACAGGGCGACGTCCCCGGTGCCGACCAGTGCGGCGATCGGCGCGCCGTTGGCCAGCGAGGTGCGGCGCGGGGCGCTCCAGGCGGCGGGCAGCCGGCCGGTGCCGCGCGGCTCGGGGGTCCACAGGGCGGTGGCGTCCACGCAGGGCACGCGCCACTCGATCCGCACCTCGCCCGCGCCCTCGGCGGTCACCTCCACCACCCCGTCGGCGATGCCCCGGGCCGTGCCGGTGCCGCTCACCCGCAGGTCCAGCCCGTCGGCGTACAGCCGGCGCAGGCCGCCGGCGGCGGTGGGGGCGTGCGGCTCCCAGACGTCGTCGGTGCCGGTCGTCGTCCCGCCCGTGCTCCCGCTCGGGCTCCCGGTCGTGCTCTCGTTCCTGTTCTCGGTCGTGCTCTCGGTCATGGTCAGCCCTTCGTGGCGCCGGCCAGCAGGCCGGAGATGAACTGCCGCTGGAGGACCAGGAAGAGGACCATCATCGGCAGGGTGGACAGCGCGGTGCCGGAGAGGATCGCGCCGTAGTCGGTGTTGGACTTGTTGCCGTGCAGCGTCGCCAGGGCGACCGGCAGGGTGTGCATCTCGGGGCTGCGAAGGGCGATCAGCGGCCAGACGAACTGGTTCCAGGACCCCAGGAAGAGGAAGATCGACAGCGCCGCCAGCACCGGCCGCATGACCGGCACCACCACGCTGAACAGCACCCGGATCTCGCCCGCGCCGTCGACCCGGGCGGCGTCCAGGAGTTCGTCCGGCAGGCTGCTCAGCGACTGCCGCATCAGGAAGATGGCGAACGGCACGCACAGGCCGGGCAGGATCAGCGCCTGGTAGGTGTCCAGCAGGCCGAAGTTCGTCATCATCTTGAACAGCGGTACCAGCGTGACCTGTTCGGGCACCACGAGGGTGGACAGCAGCAGTGCGAACAGCAGGGTGCGGCCGCGGAAGCGGAACTTGGCGAAGGCGTAGCCCGCGAGCAGCGCCACGACGAGGGCGCCCAGCGTCTGGACCCCCGCCACCAGCACGGAGTTCCCGATCACCCGGAGCAGGCCGATCTTCTGCTGGAGGTGGCTCAGGTTCTCGCCGAGGCTCCCGCCGGGCAGCAGCTTGGGCGGCCAGTCGAAGACCTCGGTGTCCTTGCGGGTGGCGGAGACCACCAGCCAGTAGAAGGGGGCGATCGACAGCCCGGTGATGCCGGCCAGGAAGAAGGTGAGCGGCCAGCCGCGCAGCTTCTTGAGGGGGTTCGCCCTCCTGGGGTTCGCGCCCCCGGGCGCAGCGCTCCGGGGTGTCGCGCCCTCGGGCGTCGTGCTCCCGGGCGTCGTGGTCCCGGGCGTCGTGGTCTGGGGGGTGGTGGTCTTGGAGGTCACTTGTCGCGCTCTCCCATCAGGCGCATCTGGAGGGCGCCGAGCACCGACACGATCAGGGTGAGCGCGTAGGCGATGGCGGAGGCGTAGCCGAAGTCGAAGTACCGGAAGCCGTTCTGGTACAGGTACATGGAGACGGTCAGGGTGGCGTTGTCCGGCCCGCCGCCGGTCAGCACGTACGGCTCGTCGAAGAGCTGGAGCGTGCCGATGGTCGAGAGCACGACCGTGAACAGCAGCACCGGACGCAGCGCGGGGACGGTGATCGAGGTGAAGCGGCGGATCGGACCGGCGCCGTCGACCATCGCGGCCTCGTACAACTCCTTCGGGATGGACTGGAGTCCGGCGAGGTAGATGACGGCGTTGTAGCCGGTGTAGTGCCAGGTGAGCACCACCACGACGGCCATCCGGGCCCAGACCGGCTGGCCCAGCCAGTCGACGGAGGGCAGGCCGACGGCGTTCAGCACCCAGTTGACCGCGCCGTCGTCGGACTTGAGCAGGTAGGCGAACATCACGCCGGTGGCGACCAGGCCGGTGACCGAGGGCATGAAGACGCCGAGTCGCCACACCGTGCGCCAGCGCACCACCGCGGAGTTGATGCCGACGGCCATCAGCAGGGCCAGTCCGAGCATCAGCGGGACCTGGACGACGAGGATCTCGCCGGTGTTGCGCAGGGCCGTCCAGAACAGCGGATCGTCCAGCAGCCGCTGGTAGTTGGCGATGCCGGCGCTGCGGGTGGCGGCGCCGGCGCCGGTGGTGAAGGAGAGCCACAGCGACTCGATGATCGGGTAGGCCTTGAACACGCCGAAGGTGAGCAGGGCCGGGGCGAGCAGCAGGTACGGCAGGGCGGTGCGCCGCCGGCGGCTCGGCCGGGCCTTCCCGGCGAGGGCGGCGGAGGTCGGGCTGGCGGCACTCATGCGATACCGCGCCCCGTCTGCTGGGCGAGCTGCTTGGCGGCGTCCTGGAGGACGGCGGCCGGGTCGGCGCCCTTGAGGAGGACCTTGGTCTGGGCGTCGCTGACGAGCTTGAGGGCGCGGGCGTAGTCGCCGGAGTAGTTGGTGGGGTCGCCGCCCTCGATGGCGAGGTCGGTGAAGGTCTTGAGCACCGCCTGGCCCCCGTAGAAGGCGCTGGGCGCGGCGTACATCGGGTCGGCGTAGGCCTCGGTGAGGGCCGGGAAGACGCCGCCCGCGTTGAACATCGTGTTGACCGAGGCCGTGCGGGTGAGCGCGTACTCGACGAACTTCCAGGCGGCGCGGCGGCGCGGGCTGGAGGCGGCGACGGCCAGGTGGGTGGAGTTGACCAGCGCGGTGCGCTTGCCGCCGGGGGTGACCGCCGGGGGCTTGGTGAGGCGCCAGTTGCCGCTCTGGTCGGGGAACTTCTTCTCCAGGTAGTGCGCGACCCAGGTGGGCATCGCGGCCACCGCGAGCTTGCCGCTCTTCATCACCGGCTGCCAGCTCTGGACGCCGGGGGTGTCACCGATCAGCCCGGCCTCGTCCAGCCGCTTGATGATGGTCAGGGCCCGCACGGCCGGCTCCGAGGCGACGGTGATCTTGCCCTGGAGGTCGAAGTAGAAGGCGCCCTGGAGCTGCATCAGGCCCTGAAGGAAGTCCAGGTCGGGGGTGGGGTTGGCGGCCCGGTTGACGCCGATCAGCGCGATGCCGGGGTTGGCGGCCTTGAAGCGGTCGGCGACGGCGAGCAGGTCGTCCCAGGTGGCGAAGGTCTCGGGGTCGATGCCCGCCTTGTCGAAGTAGTCCTTGCGGTAGAAGAAGCCCAGCGCGTTGACCTCCCAGGGCAGCGCGTAGGCGTGGCCGTCCTTGCCGGTGACGACCGGCCACAGGCCCTTGGCGAACTTGTCCTTGTGGGCGTCGGCGCCGAGCGCGGAGAGGTCGGCCAGGCCGCCGGGGAACTTCTCCTGGTAGCCGGGCAGGTAGTCACAGCCGATGTGGAGGACGTCGCCGAGGCCCTGGCCGCCGGCCGCCAGACCGACGGTGATCTTGTCCCAGATGGCGGGCTCGCCGATGTCCTGGACGTCGACCTTGATCCCCGGGTTGTCCTTCTCGAAGGCCGGGACGATGCCGCGCAGGGCGTCGGCGGCGGTGGCCCAGGACCAGACGGTGATCGTGCCGGTGTCGGCGTCCCCGCCGGCGGCGCCTCCCGAGCCGGAGCCGCCGCCGCAGGCCGCGAGGGTGCCGCCGGCGGCGACGGCCAGCAGGCCGGCTCCGGAGGCGCGGAGAAGGTCGCGACGAGAAAGGTGTGACATTGCATTCCTCTCGGTGGGGTGGCGCCGGAAGGCTGTGATGCGCAGGGGGTGGTGGGTGTGACAGGTGCGACGGGGGTCGCTCGGGTCCGTTTGAACGTTCAAACACACAAAACAGACCAGAACCAAACAGGTTCGAACGAGCGGACACAGCAAACGCCCGCCCTCCCCGTGCCGTCAAGCCCTGGAGAGGGGAACGGCGGGCTCCGCAACCGTTCCGTTATCAGCGGGTGACTCGACCCGGCGGGAGGGGTCCGGGTCGCTTTCCGGCCAGGTTTGTCATGTATTCGTCCAGTCTCGACCGGCCCCACCGTCCGTCCGACTAGGGTCGGTCCAGCTCCGCGGCACGGCGTCGTACGGCCATCGCGCGGCGCTTCGCGGACCCGTCGATTGGACTGGTGAGAAGTGAACATCAAGTATCGCCACGTGCTCGGTCGTTCATGGACGGCGGCAGTCCGGGGCCGGCTCGCCGCCGCGGTGGGGGTGGTCACCCTGCTGGTGGCCGTCCTCACCGGCACGGCCGCCGGCACGGCCGGTGCGGCACCGGCGGCGGCACCGGTCGCCGCCGCCCAGGCCTCCCCCGGGTGGGTCTGTCCCGGCACGCCCGTACCGGACGGCTACGTGATCACCCAGCGCCAGCCGAGCGGGTGCAACAAGGCCGGCGCCTGGTACATCCAGCCCGTGCAGAACGGCATCTGGACCTGCGCCACCTCTCCGATTCCCCCCGGCTACGTGATCACCCTCCACAACGCCACCGGCTGCAGCGGCATCGACTACTGGTACCTGGAGCTGCCCCGCGACGGCCAGTACACCTGCGCGGGTTCGCCGATCCCGCCCGGCTACGTGCTCACCGGCCACATGAACTCCGGCTGCGGCAACATCGGCTCGTGGTACCAGCAACTGGCCCGCGTCGGCGAGTACATGTGCCCCTACCAGCCCGTTCCGGCTGGCTTCCGCGCGGGCACCTACAACGCGAGCATGTGCAGCGGCCTCGGGGGCTGGTACCTGCTCGCCGCCTGATCCGACCGCCGCCGGCGGGCACCGCGCAGCGCCCGGTGCCCGCCGGCGAGGGGTCAGGTCCGGTCCGCCGCCTACGGGGCGCCTCCGTCGGCGCCGGGGAAGCGCGTTCCCGGGGTGACCGGGATCCCGCGGGACATGGCCTCGAAGTCCAGGATCGGGTGGGTCAGGATCTCCTCGACCTCGTCGGTCAGGAGGTTGCCCAGGATGAACTCCTCCTCCGCGCCCGACCCGAAGGTGACGACCTGCCCGCTCGACTGGATCATCCAGTTCAGCAGCTCCCGCTCGCTGCTCTCCGCGAGGTGGATCTCCCGGCCGGGGTGGTCGCGCCGGATCCCGTCCACGACCGCGCGGACGTCCTCGACCGCCACCCCGAGCCTGCGGACCGTGGCCGGCGACGCCCGCCGGCCCCACCACTGGAAGATCACCCACTGGGCGACCGAAGGGTGGGACATGATCTCGGCGGCGAGCTCCGGCAGTTGGTGGAGGTTCTCGGCACTCGCCACGGTGTGCACCCGCACCCGGTCGAAGCCCTCGGCGTCGCACAGGGCGAGGGATTCCAGCAGCGCCCGGAGGAGGTCGGCGTCCGGGCTGCGGCGGAACGCCCGCTGCACGTCCGCGGTGACGGCGTCCAGCGGCAGCCGCAGCGAGGACAGGCCGCGGAGGCGGTCGAGCTTCTCGGCGGTGAGCGTGTATCCGGTGGTGTCGAGGCCGACCTTGAGGCCGGCGGCGATCGCGTGGTCGACCACGTCGAAGATCGGCGGCCACAGCAGCGGGTCGCCGCCCGCCAGCACCAGGTCGGTGGTCCCGTGCGCGGCCAGCTTCGCGATGATCCGGTCCGCCTGGGGGAGGTCGATCTGCTCCGCGGCGAACGGGTTGTAGCAGCCCTGGCAGGACATCGGACAGCGGTTGTTGATCGACCAGTTGACCCGCCGGACGCCACGTCCGGTGCGCGGCTGGTCGGCCCGGCTCCGGATCCCCGCCACCAGGTGGGCCAGCCGCCGGCTCTGCGGGAGGACGGCTCCGGCGAGCAGCTCCTCGGCCCGTTCGACGGCGGCCGCGGTGGCGTTGTTCTGGAGCAGCAGGAACGCCAGGCGCCAGCGCATGGTCTCGTCCGCCGGGTCCCGGCCCAGGGCCAGTTCGACCCGCTCGGTCAGGGCGCCGAGGTAGCCCGGGTTGAAGTTGGCGGGCTCCAGGCGCCGTTGGAAGTCGTCGGCTATCGACCCGCGTTCCAAGGACCTGTCGTAGCCGGCCCGCAAGGGGTGCGGGGGCAGGATCTCCACGTGCTGCCGGGTGGACATGGGGTGCTCTCCGGTGGTGGTCAGTTCGGGGCGGACGGCAGCAGGACGACCATCGAGTCGGCGGACGACAGGCCCATGCTCTCGACGAAGACCGCGTCGCGGACGAGCTGCGCGACGGCGGGGTGGGTGGGGGTGGCGAGGTAGCGCGCGGTGGATTCGAGCGGGGTGACGCCGCGCTCGGCGATCAGGGCGCGCAGGGCGTGCGGGAGGTCGTCGAGGCCGTCGCGCACCCCCTTGAGGTCGAACCGGTCGGCCAGCCGCGTCGCGGCCCTGCGGGCCTTGGCGAGGTTGGTCGTCGGGTCCACGGCCGTCGCCTTCGCCAGGTAGTAGGGGACGGGCTGCATCATCCAGGCCAGTGCCCCGTGCGGGTCGCCGTCGTCGCGGCCCGGCAGGTCGAAGCCCTCCGGCCCGAGTGCGAGGCCGTCGCAGAACCACTCGGGCCTCATGCTGATCCGGTAGTGGGCGTGGCCGGCCAGCCGGAACGCCGGGAGCCTGGCGATGACGGACGTCGTCTCGATCCGGAAGGTGTCGGAGATCCGCCGCATCCTCCGTCCCACCACGTCGCGGACTTCCGGCACGTCCGCGTCCTCGGCCACGACGTGTACCAGGTCGAGGTTGGAGACGACGTCTCCGCTCGGCCCGGTGCGGTGGTCGCCGCGGGCGAGGGAACCGGTCGCCGCCACCGACATGTCGGTGACGTCGGCGAACTCGCGGGCCAACTCCTGGAACAACAGGGGGACGTCTTCGGGTCTCACGTGGCTCCTCGGGTGTCGGCGGCGGCGGCGAAGGAGCGATCCTTCACCCTCTCTTCCAAGTCCTTTTACATCGTGGAGAGTTCGTATTCAGTCGCGCAGCCTAACAGCGGCCCGCCACAAATGGTCGAGTTCGCATCAATTACCTCATGCGTCAGGGATGACAAACCGACAGAAGCGGTCCTGTTCAGTCACATTGGGGGACGCGTCAGGCGCCCTCGGACCGGGTGGGGATCCCGTCCCCGGCCTGTCGGAGCGGCAGGCGCAGCACCTCGGCCACCCGGGCCTTGACCACCTCGCCGTGGGCGAGCGGGACGGGGCGGCCGCCGCGCTCCGCGCAGACCCCGAGGTCCGCCAGCAGGTACAGGGCCCGCAGGGTGCGGACGGCGTTGGAGGCCCAGACCGGCATCGGCCCGTACTCGTACGGGGCGAGGGCCTCGGCGATCGGTGCCAGCCAGGCGGTCGACCGCTCCGGCGTCAGGTCGGGGCGGGTGAGGACGAGGGCCACCGCCTTGGCGAGCCGGTCGTCCTCCCGCTCCGCGAACAGGTACTCCGTCGGGGCGAGCAGGCGCTCGGCGGCGAGCCCGAGCAGCGGTCCGGGGTCGACCTCGGGCCGCAGGCCGAAGGCCCCCAGCAGGTCCGCGCCGTGCGCCACCGCGTGCAGCCAGCCGAGCGTGTCGTCACGGCCCCGCAGGTCGGCCTCCGCGCGGTACCAGGCGGCGAACGCGTCGAGCCACCCGGGCCCGGCACCGCCCCGGTTCACGATCATCCTCAGGACGAGCGGGGCGAAGGTCCGCGCCTCGATCCGCGGATCGGTGAAGCGCTCCGCCATCAGGTCACCGAGCGCCAGACACCGCTCGCGGTCGATCACCCCGCTCCGTATCCAGGCGTCCAGCACCGCGTACGGGTAACCGTCCCTGATCTCGGGGTCCGGGCTCCCCAGAGCCTCCGCCAGCTCCGCGGTCAGGTCGTCCAGCCCGCGCCCCGGGGGGAGTGCACAGTCGTTCTCGTGGATCTCGCGCCAGTTCGTCACGGGGCGGGACCCTATCAACGGCGGACAGGGCCTCCCACCTGCTTTTTCCGCGCGGGAAGTCGGCCCGGCCGACTTTCCGCGCCACCGCCGTCCGCCGTCAGCCGTCAGCCGTCAGCCGTCAGCGGCCGACCTCGCGCAGGCGGAAGTCCTCGACCGTCTCCCGCCGGATCAGCAGCCGCGCCCGGCCGTCCTTCACCGCCACCACGGCCGGGCGGCCGACCAGGTTGTAGCCGGACGCCATCGACAGCTGGTACGCACCGGCCGCCGGCATCGCCAGCAGGTCGCCCGGGCGCAGGTCGGCGGGCAGCGCCGCGTCCCGCACCAGCACGTCCCCGGCCTCGCAGTGACGGCCCACCACGTCCACCCTCGCCTCCCCCGCCTCCGAACGGCGGCCGACCAGCCGCACCGCGTACGGCGATCCGTACAGCGCCGGGCGCGGGTTGTCGCTCATGCCGCCGTCCACCGCGACGAAGCAGCGGCCGTCGGCCGAGTGCTTGACCGACAGCACCCGGTACACGGCCACCGCGGCCGGACCGGCCACGGCGCGACCGGGTTCGACGATCAGCCGGGGCACCTCCAGCCCGGCCTCCGCGCAGCGCACCGCCAGCCGGTCGGTCACCCGCACCGCGAACCCGGCGAGGTCCAGCGCCTCGTCCCCCGCCAGGTAGCGGATGCCGTGGCCGCCGCCGAGGTCCAGCTCCGGCAGTTCCACGCCGTGCCGCTCCCGCACCTCGGCGAGCAGCCGCACCAGCGCGTCCACCGCGAGCAGGTACGGCTCGACCGAGGTGATCTGCGAGCCCAGGTGGCAGTGCAGTCCCGCCAGTTCGAGGCCCGGCTGGTCGAGCACCCGGGCGACGGCGTCCGCCGCGTCACCGCCCTCGATCGGGAAACCGAACTTCTGCCCGCCGACCCCGGTGCGCACCGCCGCGTGGTGCCCGGCGGCGATCCCGGGAACCACCCGGACCAGCACCTTCTGCGGTGTGTCCGCCGCCACCAGCGCGGCCAGCCGGGCGATCTCCGCCGGGCCGTCGATCACGATCCGCCCGACCCGCAGCCGCCGCGCCAGCCGCAGCTCCTCCGGGGACTTGGCGTTGCCGTGCAGCAGGATCCGCTGCGCCGGGAAGCCGGCCGAGACGGCCAGCCAGAGCTCGCCCGACGAGCAGACGTCCAGCCCCAGCCCCTCCTGCTCCACCCAGTCGGCCATCGCGCTGCACAGGAAGGCCTTGGCCGCGTACAGCACCTCGGCGTGCGGCAGCGCCCGCCGGTAGGCCCGGGCCCGGCCCCGGACCTCGGCCTCGTCCAGCACGTACAGCGGGGTGCCGAACCGCTCGGCGGCCTCCGCCAGTCCCACACCGCCGACCAGCACCTCGCCTCCCCGGCCGGGCCGCGCCGAGGCGGGCCAGGGGCCGCCGAGCGCATCGGCGGAGGTGGTGACGGACGCGGGGGCGGGGGCGGGGGCGGTGACGGGCCGGGCGACGAGCTGGGTCATGGCGGCTACTCCTGTGGGCGGGCGCGTGGGCGACGGGGTGCTCCGGCGGGTGTCGGTCCGGGTGTCGGTCCGGGTGTCAGTCCTCGTAGTGCATCGCGAACCGGCAGTGCGCCGGACGGGTGCGTTCCCGGTCCGCCGCCGGGGCCGGTTCCGGCGGCCCGGGGCGGTCCCGGCGCCAGGCGACGGCCACCGGGCGGACCGTCCGCTCCAGCGGCTCGTCGACGTCGACGACGGCGGTGACAGTGGTCATGGCAGGTCCCTTCCAGCGGCGGCCCGTACGGCCGGACACCTCCAGTGGAGACCCTCCGCACACCGACCGCACCCGTCCTTGACGCATGACGTACGTCCCGGGCCCGGTCCTTGACGCCCTCCTGACAGTGGTCCTGCGGCGGCCCGTCCGCGGTGTCAGGAGTCTGTCAAGGACGGCCGCCGCGCCGCCAAGGCCTCGTCAAGGCGGGCATGTCCCCCGGTGCTCCGGTGGTGGGCTGTCCGCCGTCCCCGCAGCCCCACCGAACCGCCGCCCCACCCGACCGGGCGGCCCGGAAGGTCCCCGAGACGATGCGCCGTTCGGCCCTCACCACCCCGGACACCACCGACCAGCAGAACCTGTTCCGGCGCCCGGACCGTGCGCCCGGGCCGCCGCCCGGCCACCGGCCCACCTCGCCGGGCGTCCGCCGCCGGCTGATCACCCGCCGCCAGCTGGCCGAGGCACTGCCCGCCGCCGTCCGCAAGCTCCACCCGCGCACCATGACGCGCAACCCGGTGATGCTGGTGGTCGAGTGCGGCTCCGCGCTCACCACCGTCAGCGCCGTCCTCCACCCGAGCGTCTTCGCCTGGGTGATCTCCTTCTGGCTCTGGCTGACCGTGCTGTTCGCCAACCTGGCCGAGGCCGTCGCGGAGAGCCGCGGCAAGGCGCAGGCCGAATCGCTGCGCCGCGCCCGGTCCACCACCACGGCGCGACGGCTGCCGCACTGGCGGGTCGGCACCCGCGACCTGCGCCACGAGGTCGTTCCCGCCGAGCAGTTGCTGCTGCACGACATCGTCCTCGTGCCAGCCGGCGAGGTGATCCCGCGGGACGGCGAGGTGGTCGAAGGCGTCGCCGCCGTCGACGAGTCCGCGATCACCGGGGAGTCCGCGCCGGTGCTCCGGGAGTCCGGCGGCGACCGCACCGGCGTCACCGGCGGGACGAAGGTCCTCTCCGACCACCTGGTCGTCCGGGTCACCTCGCGGCCCGGGCAGAGCTTCGTGGACCGGATGATCGCCCTGGTCGAGGGCGCCGACCGGCAGAAGACGCCGAACGAGGTCGCGCTCAACATCCTGCTGGCCTCGCTGACCATCGTCTTCCTGCTGTCCGTCGTGTCGCTCCAGCCGATGGCCATCTACGCCAACGCGCCGCAAACCACCATCGTGCTGGTCGCGTTGATGGTCGCCCTCATCCCGACCACCATCGGCGCCCTGCTCTCCGCCATCGGCATCGCCGGCATGGACCGGCTGGTGCAGCGCAACGTGGTCGCGCTCTCCGGCCGGGCGGTGGAGGCCGCCGGGGACGTGGACGTGCTGCTGCTCGACAAGACCGGCACCATCACCCACGGCAACCGCCGGGCCGTCGCCCTGCACCCGCTGCCCGGCGCGACCACCGAACAGCTCGCCGAGGCCGCCCAGTTGGCCTCCGTCGCGGACGGGACACCGGAGGGGCGGTCACTGGTCGAACTGACGAACCGTCAATACTGGGTGCCGCCGCGCTCCCCCGGCGAACTCGGCGAACAGCGGCCCGTGCCGTTCACCGCGCACAGCCGGATGAGCGGCGTGGACCTCACCTGGCCGGACGGCACCACCTGCCTGATCCGCAAGGGCGCCGCGAGCGCCGTCGCCCGCTGGGTGGTGGACTCCGGCGGACGGCTGCCGATGGAGGCCGAGCCGCTGGTGGACCGGATCGCCGGGTCCGGCGGCACCCCGCTGCTGGTCGCCGTCCACGACCGGCACGGCGCACGGGCGTTGGGCGTCGTCGAGCTCAAGGACGTGGTGAAGGAGGGCATCGCCGAACGCTTCGCCGAGCTGCGGCGGATGGGCATCCGTACGGTCATGGTCACCGGGGACAACCCGCTGACCGCGCGCACCATCGCCGATGGGGCCGGGGTGGACGACTTCCTCGCCGAGGCCACCCCGGAGGACAAGCTCGCCCACCTGCGGCGCGAGCAGGCCGCCGGGAACATGGTCGCGATGACCGGCGACGGCACCAACGACGCCCCCGCGCTCGCCCAGGCCGACGTCGGCGTCGCGATGAACTCCGGCACCCCGGCCGCCAAGGAGGCCGGCAACATGGTCGACCTCGACTCCAACCCGGCGAAGCTGATCGAGATCATCCGGGTGGGCAAGCAACTCCTCATCACCCGAGGCGCGTTGACCACCTTCTCGATCACCAACGACGTGGCCAAGTTCTTCGCGATCATCCCCGCGATGTTCGCGAACGCCTACCCCGGGCTGCACCACCTGAACATCATGGAACTGCACAGCCCCACCTCGGCGATCGCCTCCGCGATCATCTTCAACGCGCTGATCATCGTCGCCCTGATCCCGCTCGCCCTGCGCGGCGTGCGCTACCAGCCGGCCTCCGCGACCGACCTGCTCCGGCGCAACCTGCGGGTGTACGGACTGGGCGGGCTGGTACTGCCGTTCCTCGGCATCAAGGCGATCGACCTGCTGATCCAGTTCGTCCCGGGGCTGGGCTGAGACACCGGCCGGGAGGCATCGGCCGGGAGACACCGGCCGGGAGGCATCGGCCGGGAGACACCGGCCGGGAGACACCGGCCGGGAAATCCCGCCGCACCGCCGCCGACGGGCCGTGTCAGAAGGCCGTCAAGATGTGTGCGACCTGCGTCATGGTGGTGTCAGCGGCGGTACGGAGGCGTCCGTTCCGGGGTTCACTTGAGTCATCCGAAGCAAGGAGTGCCGAACCGGCGGAGCCCGATGGAGAGAGTCGCCGGAGAGACGGAGGCGAACGGCCATGACCGGGACCACCCGAGTGATCGTCGGCCTGAGCGGGTCACTGAGCAGTCTGGCCGCCCTCTACCACGCCGTCGGCGAAGCAGCCCGGCACGAAGCGATGCTGGTGCCCGTCGCCGCCTGGACCGCGATCGAGCGGGACGGCCGGCGCCCGCCCTCCGAACTGGAGCACGCCGCCCGCCGGCGCCTCGACATCGCCTTCGAACAGGCCTACGGCGGCTACCCGTCCGGCCTGGTCATCCACCCGCTGGTGGTCAACGCCGAACCCGGCCCCGCCCTGGTCGGCGCCGTCACCGGCCCGGAGGACCTGCTCGTCCTCGGCGCCGCCACCCGCCGCCGCCTGGACCGCCTGCGGCACGGCTCCGTCGCCCGCCACTGCCGCCACCGGGCCGGCTGCCGGGTGATCGAGGTCTCGCCCTCCGCCCTGCTCACCCGCCTCGAACTGCCCGCCCGCACCGGCGCCCCGCTCCCCCTGCTGGCCCGCTGACGACGCGCCGCCCCGCGCCCGAACGCCCCAGCCGTCCCACCTGCGAGCGCCCCACCCTCAGCGCCCACCCGCGCGCCCCGGCCACCACGCCCGGGCGCGCGGGTGGGCGCTCGGCCATGCAGGGCGGCAGACGGGGCAAGTACGCTTCCTCGCCGCCGAGTTGGAGGTGTCGCAGCAACCTGCGAG
Source organism: Kitasatospora sp. NPDC127116 (assembly GCF_042677365.1). Classification (NCBI taxonomy): domain Bacteria; kingdom Bacillati; phylum Actinomycetota; class Actinomycetes; order Kitasatosporales; family Streptomycetaceae; genus Kitasatospora; species Kitasatospora sp. NPDC127116. The sequence continues at coordinate 18,304 of NZ_JBHXTL010000099.1, read as the reverse complement.
CCCCACCGGCCCCGGCCTCCCCACCTCCGTGGCCCCGACCGCGGAAACGGAGCTCCGTACTCAAAGTAGCCGGGCCACCACCCCTCGACATGCCCACCGGCAGCCCGGGTTCCGCAACTTCGACAAGCCTGTCGAAGGTGACATGCCCGGGCTATGCTGACCCGAAGCCCGCCCGCGGTCGGGCCCCTCGCCCCGTCGACGAAAACGCCACCCAGGCGCTCCCGACCGGAAGGAGGCGCGGCCCCGACCTCCGCAGGACGGCCCACCTGCCGCGGCCAACCTGCCGCCCACATCGCATACTTGACGGCCCGTCAATGATGATCCGCGATTTCACCGCCTGAGCCGTGACGCGTGCCCCGGGCCGCCCACCGCCGTTGTACGGAAGGTGAATCGCCGCGCCCGCCCGAAACCCCCGGCCGCCCCGCCGAGGAAGAGGTTCCGCATGACGACGTCCCGGACCCACCCGCGCCCCGCCGAGGCCGCGGTACTGCTCACCGTGCTCGGCCTGCTCGTCCTGGAGGAGATCGCCCTCGGCATGGCCGAGGAGGAGGACCGCCCCGTCATCGGCGGCATCCTGATCGGCGCCTCCGGCACCGGCCTGCTGGTCGTCGGCGCGGTGCTGCTCAGCCGCTGGATCGACCTCCGCCGCCCGCTCCCACTGCCCCCACCCGGCCCCAACGGCCGCGAGTACAGCGCCCGCGCCCTCGAAGGCTTCCCGATGGAGGCCGTCCGCCCCCTGCTGCTCGCCGAGAACGCACCCCAGCTCGGCCACCTGTACTCCGCCTGGATGCTCGCCCGGGCCGGCCGCCCCGCCCCCTGGATCGCCCGCCGCCTCGCCATCCCCCCGGACGCCGCCCAGCTCCTGGTCGACGCCGCCCGCTCGACGAGACTCGACCGGGCCTGATCAGCGCCGCCGACCGGTCTCCGCGTTCGCCTGCGCCACCAGGTACGGCACCAGCCCGCGCTCCGCCAGCGCCGACCGCCAGGCATCCCGCGCCAGCACCAGCTCCCCCGGCCCGTCCGCCGCCTCCCCGGCCTCCGCACCCCTCGCCCGGGCCGCCCCCAGCAGCCCCAGCCCGCCCACCAGCAGACTCACCGCGGCCACCCCGGCCGACACCCAACCGGCCTCCACCAGCGCGTGCGCCAGCACCTCCAGGTCCTCCACCAGCCCCAGCACGAGGCCCAGCAGCAGGAAGATCACCGCCGCCGTCACCGCGATGATCGGCACGACCACCCCCAGCACCCCCCACCACCCCGACGCCCGCTCCCGGGGAGGCGCCGCCACCGGCAGCCGCGCCACCGCATCGGCGTCCGCCCGCAACGCCGCATACCGCTCGTACTCCGGCGCCGCCGCGGCCAGCACGAACTCCGCGTTCTCCCGCGCCGTCCGCCGCAACCGCTCCACCCCCCGCAGCTCGTCCCCGCCCGCCCGCAGAGCCGCCCGCACCTGCGGCGCGGAGAGCGCTCGCCCCAGCTCCGTCTCGAAGTCCGCCCGATCCTGCTGCGGCAGCCGAAGCGACCTGTCCATGCTCGTCCCCGATCACCGTTCGTTCAGTTCTACAGAACTGTAGAACAAGGAGGGGGAACACAGCAGCCCTGTTCACGGGTGGATTCGGTGCTCAGGACGGGTCGGCCATGGGGACGCGGGCGAGCGCGTCGCGGATCGACTCGGCGACGTCGGGGACGTCGATGCCCCACTCGCGGTACCAGTCGACGATCTGCGCGATCGGCCGGCCGGTTCGCCGGGAGACCTCCAGGAGAGTCGCCAACGAGATGCCCTTGCCGACCATGTGCGGGCTGTTGTCGAGCTCTCCGACGATCTCCAGGGCCTGCCGGTGCGTCAGTTCCCGAGGCAGGTCGTCGCAGGAGACGGCAATCCCCCGGGACCTCAGATGGCGGGCCAACTCCCCCGGACTCCGGTCGAGGCGGTACCCCGCCGTGATCAACTTGGCGAAGGGAACCGTCTCCCCCATCGCCAGGTCATCCCAGTCCATGACGCTGCCGGGCTGGAAGAGCGCCCGATCGAGACGCGTGGCCGGGCCCGGAAGGAATACCGGCGATCCGTAGGCGCGGTACCGCTCGACCAACTCCTCCAAGGAGATGGCGTCATACCTCAGCAGGGAGAACGCGAACCGGAAGTGGACGTCCACGGGATCGCCCCACCCCGATGTTCCGTCGAAGAGGAACAGATCCTCCGTCGTGGCATCGCTCGGCAGCCGAGGGATCGGGAACCCGAACCCCGCGAAGGACCTGAGCACCTCGGCGATCCCGCTCCCCGTCCTGTCCGCCACCCGCAGCACATGGGCGACCGGAACGGGGTGCGCCCGGCTCAGCCACGGCCACGCCCCGTCGAGGTGGCGGCTGAGCACCACGGCCACGTCGTTCGACGGCAGGTCGGGAAGTCCCGTGGGATCGGCCTCCAGTCCGTACGCCGCCATGGCCTCGGCGATCTCGGCGACGGGGACACCCAGCACGGCGCCGGCCTTGGCCAGGTACCCGGGGGCGACGGCCTCACCCGGCTCCGGCCACCCGCGGAACCTCCGTCCCTCGTCGGTCTCTCTCAGGAACACTCGGTCCGACTCGACGGCAAGCGCCAGGTCGAGCACGGCCCGGGGAACGTCCACCCCCGCTCGCGCCCAAGCCGCGGCCACCACGGCTACCGGGTCGGCCCGCTCGTCCGCCGCCGTCACCAACTCGGTGACCGTGACCGGCCGACCGTCCGTCGCGGGGACGCCGTCCACCCGGCCCGCCTCGTGGAAGCGCCTCCAGCGACTCATGTTGCGACCACGGACCACTGTCATGGCGAGCTGATCGGAGGGCTTCGCCACACGTCCACGGCCAGCAGCCAGGAGTGGCGGCCAGATCTCCGCGAGTTCCGCCAACTCCTGCCGCCGGTCGTGCGCCAGGAGCCTCCAGAGGACCACGCAGTCATCCGGCGCACCGGACACCGGCCCCATCCCGCTGGTTCCAACGGGTTGTGGAATTCCCACCGCGCCGAACAGGTCGACGTCCACGGGACAACACCCCGTCCGTCGGGTGTCGAACTCGAATCCGTGGTACTCGAACCGTTGCCCCTGCCGGACGCACTCGGCAGCCACGACATCGGCGACGCCGACATTCCCGAGCGTCAGGCCCACGAGCCACTTCATGCTCAGCAACGTCGAGTCGGTCCGAACCAGATCGACCGCCGCCGATTCCAGGAGTCGACGAACGTGGTGGGACACGTCATCGATGACAAGGCGCCGGTCGACCGAAAGCTTGCCCGGCGACCACGCTCCCGAGAGGTTCACGACGACCCCCGCCAGGCCCTTGGTGGGGCTCACCAACTCCCCCGACGCCGAAGGCCGGACGAACAGACCGTCCACCAACAGGGCTCCGCCGTGCTCGCACCACGTCACCTGCGCGCCGTCGGGAGCGTGCTCCCACGGAACGACCGTGCCCGTAGCCTGGAACCCGAATTCCTCTTCCGACCGCATCCATCTGGTCCGCAGCATCCCGGGCTTCCACTCGGCATCCCGTTCGCCGTGCACCGCCGTGGTACGGAACTCCGCGATGCCCAGGAGGCGTTCGAGGACGTCGAGGGCCGACCAGGACGAGCCGAGGTCGATGTCCTCCCGCAGGTACAGCCGCACCGTGGTACCGGGCTTCCGAGCCGGCTCGGGCAACGGGAGGATCCGGAAGAGGTGTCCGGGACCGTAGATGGAGACGCCCAGGTTCGGGCCCAGTAGGCCCTCCTCGTCCATGCGGCACGTCGTCACCCGGATCTCATCCGCGAGCATGAAGTAGCTCAGGACTCCGATGCCGAAACGGCTGTTGGGGTGGAGTTCGACGGGCGGGTCGACCTTTCGCCACTTGGCGCGTTCCAGCTTGAAGTCCAACTGCTCGGCGAAACGGGCGCCGGCGTTGGAGAAGACCCCTCTCAACTCCTCCTCCCCCATGCCGACGCCGTCGTCCTTGCACTCCAGGTAGGCGCGGCCGTCCTCGTCCACGTCCTGACGGAACTGGATGAGCCCGTCGTAGCGGAAGTCGGCCAGCGGGTGGGTGCGGTCCAGGAACTCGGTGCGGGCGCGCCGGTAACGGCAGGCGTCGAGGGCGTTCTGGTAGAGCTCGCGGACGGCCAGGTCCCGGTCGCGGTAGAGCTCGATACCCATCAGCAGGCTGCGCACCCGGCGTTCGTCCAGGCGGAACCTCGCCCAACTGGTGAAGGCCTTGCCGGCCGAGGCAGCGTCGTCGGCGCTGAGCCGGGCGGGGAGCGGGTGATCGGTGAGGACGCAGCGGACGGTGTGGAGGAGTTGGTCGGCCCGTGCGGTGTACTCGCGCAGGCTCTCGACCACCGCCTCGTGGTGGCATTCGGCGCGCAGGACCGGCAGGTCGTAGGGGCCGCCCCACACAGCCTCGTCCAACGTCCGGCGCAGGTCGGCGAGGTGGACCTCGTACTCCTCCGGGATACCGATGTGTTCGGCGACGATCTCGGGCAGAGCGGTCATCTCGATGGCGGTCCCGTACGCGAGCGCCAGCAGTAGCGCCAACCGTGGCTCCCGAACGTACTGTTCGCCCGGCGCTCGCAGGTGGTTGTCCGCCCTGAGGCCGGACATGTAGTCGTGGTGGCCGACGTCGGGGCCCCGGCGCAGGCCGTGCAGCAGTGCGCAGACGCGCTTGGGCGCGAAGGTCTCGCCGAGGTCGGCGAGCATCGGGAGTCGGTCCAGGATCTCGCCGACGCCCTCGGGGTCGGCGAGATCCTCGTGCTGGTCGAGCCAGCGGTGGAAGAGCCACCAGCCGAGGGGGACGGCGGAGGCGGGGCGGGTTCGGGTGCGGCCCACGAGCAGGTCGTAGGACTCGATGAACTGCTCGTAGGCCGATCGGTCGGCGTCGGGCTCGGGTGACGGCGCCAGGTCGGTCGGCCCGACGGCGGACCGCGCCGCCGCCAGGTTCAACGACCGGACCCGGTAGAGGAACGGCAGCACGGCCAGCAGTGCCGCCTCGGCCGGGTAGAGCTTCAGCGGCTCCTCGCCGAGCAGCCAGCCGACCCGTTTGGCGAAGCGCTCCGCGATGCCCGGGTCCTGCCAGGGGTCGTCCGCCATCTCGACCGAGTCCCGAAGCCGGGCCAGCTCGCCGACGGCCTCCAGTACGACGCGCTTGTAGGGCTCGGTGTCCTGGTCCTCCCGTACGTGCCGCCAGGTGGGCGATTTCGCGACGAGATCCACCCACTTGTCGGCCCGGACGGACGCTGCCGGGGGTCGGCTCCCGTCCAGGAAGAGGTTCTCGATGTTCCCGGCCTGCACGACCGTCCCGTGCACCGGGCCGTTCACCGTGTTCGCCGTGTTCGCCGTGTTCGCCGTGTGGTCCGCCATCCCTCGTGCCCTCCCCGTGTGCAGGGCACGAGCGTAGGGCAATCGCCCCTCACGCCACGGTCAGGATCCCGCGCATGAAGTGGTGGAAGGTGCAGAGGTACGAGTAGGCGCCCGGTTGGCTCGGGGCGGTCAGGGTGGCGGCGGCGCCCGGGGCGATGGGGCCGGTGTCGAAGGTGCCGTCCTGGGCGGTGAGGGTGTGGGTGGTGGTGCCGGTGTTGGTCACGGTCACCACCGCGCCCGGGCTGACGGTGAAGCTGTCGGGCTCGAAGGAGAAGTCGCGGATCGTCACCGTTCCCGCGAAGGGAGTGGGCGACGGGGCCGGAGAGGACGGCGCGGACGGCGCCACGACGGGGCTGGTGGTCTCTTCCGGCCCCGGTACGACGAACGAGCTGATGCAGCCGGTCAGCAGGGGACCGGCTGCGAGCAGCAGGGCGGCGGCCCGGACGGGCGACCGCATCAGGCGGTGGTGGCCAGCTTGACCCGCTTGGCGTCGGCGGCGGCCGACGGGGCGGCGCCGATGTTGGAGACGGTGGCGGTGAGGACGGCGTCGACGTCCGGGAGCCAGTTGGTGGTCTTGGACTGGACGACGACCTGCCGTTTCTGCGGCGTCCCGTCGCAGATCACGTCCGTCTCCGCCGTCCGGCTGGAGCCGAAGGCGATCGACGAGGTGTCCTCCGGGTCCTTCTGCTCCGCCGTGACGGTGAGCGAGCGGGCTTCGTCGGCGACGGTGCAGAGGTAGTCGACCTCCACCCGGATCCGGCCGGGGAGCCTGGGGTCGATCTTGGCGTCGCCGATGGTGACGCTGGTGGCCTCGGTGTCGGGGGTCTGCGTCGGATCGTCGGCCAGGGCGGGTACGGCGGCGCCGGTGAGACCGGTGAGCGCCGAGGTGAGTACCGTCAGGATGATCCACCGCTGCACTGCAACCTCCCGGTCCGAGAACGTGTTGCGGCCGACGCTAACCGCCCGGCGGCTCGCCCGCTCGCCCGACCGTCCCGAACGTCATACCAACAGCCCATCGACTGCCGGAAGACGAGGTTCACCAGCACCCCGCCGAACGCCCCGATCGCGCCCGCGCGCCCGATCAGTGCCGCCGACCTGCGCCGGGAGTCGGCCCTGGCGGCCGCCGACCGGGCCACGGACTGGTAGTGAGCCGGGATCATCCTGTACGTCGAGCCATTGCCGATGCCGCGCACCGTCCCCAAGCGCGGCTACCGGCTGGCAGCGGGCCGATGCTGCTCGCCGTCGCGCACGGCAGCCGGGATCCGGCGGCTTTAACCTCGATTCGCTTGCTGCTGCGGGAAGTTCGCTCGCTGTGGCCCGAACTTCCGTTCCACTGCTGCTTCCTGGACTTCGCCCAACCGTCCCTCCCCGAGGCTCTCGCCCAACTCGCGGACGCACAAACGGTCCTGGTTCCGCTCCTGATCTCCACCGGCTACCACCTACGGGTCGACCTGCCCGCCGCCCTCACCGTCATCGGCCTCCCGCTCACTCACCTCGCCGGCGCCCTCGGACCGCAGCCTCTGCTCGCCGAGGCCCTCGCCGACCGCCTTGCCGAAGCCGGCGCCGCGCAGCACGCCCCCGTGGTACTGGCCGGCGCCGGCTCCTCCGACCCCACGGCCCTCGCCGACACCACCCGGATGGCCGACCTCCTCGCCCATCGCCGTGGCCGCCCGGGCGGCCCCCGCGCGACGGTCGGCCGCCTGACCGACCCGTCCCGATGGTGTGCGTGAGAAGTCGACCCGGCCGACTTCCCACGCGCACCGGGAAAGGGCGGCGGCCCGTGCCCCAGGACGCCTGGGGCACGGCGGAGCGCGCCGGGCGAAGCCGTGAAGACGGTGTCGGGGTCATCGCTCTCACGGATCCTGATAGTGCTGTCCGGAGCCGCCGCGAGTCAGGGTCTGTTGCGAAAGTGGATCAAGAATCGTGGTCGGCTCGGGCAGCTGTCCGGTCTGACCAGCCCCGCGACAGGGGGAGACGGCCGGATCGGAGCGCGTTGCGCTGTTCGGTCACCCAATGCTCAACGTGGTCCACGGATTCCGCGACGGGCTGATTCGTGGTGTCGAGCAGGTGGGTGCGCCATCGCCGATCGTCAGCAGTCCACCCGGTCCAGCGGTGCCAGGCCATGCGGTGCCAGCTGTCGTCGATGATGACGTCGGGCCGGTACCGGGGGTCCTCGGCGTGCCGGCGGTGCCAGGCGGCCCAGCCGAGGAAGGCGTCAACCGCCAGAGCGTCCCATCGGCCCGAGTCGCGCATGGTGAGCCTGTCACGCCGGACCTCGTCGGACACGTCGACCAGACACAATGCGATTCCGTCCAGCAGCGGGGCGGACGGGCTCGCCAGGACCTCTCCCATCGGGGACTGCCCGGTCAGCAGGAGGTCGACGCCGCAGTCCTGGTACTCCAGCGCGCGACGCACCCACCTCTCGGTCATACGGTTGCGCCACCGGCGGTCGGCGCCTTCCGGTACGCCGAGCTCGTCGAAGTCGTGCACGGCGACCCGCTCCAGCCGCTCGCCCACGGCGTAGGCGAGCGTGGTCTTGCCCGAACAGCTGGAGCCGGTCAGTTTGAGCAGCATCCGACCAGGATGGCGGGTCAGTAGTGGTGTCCTCGAAGGGTTTTCTGCGAGATGTTCCGCGCCCCTTGGCAGGCCCGCGAGCAGGCCCAGCACGAATGCCCGTGCACGGCGGCGCGGTTCCACACGGGAGAACCGGCCCGCCACCCGACCCATCAGGCCCTCGAAGACATGCTGCCACCGGGCGGGGTCTACGCTGTCGCCCACGGCCACCGGCTGATCTTCGTCTTTCCACACAACCGCCGGTGATCAACAGTGGTCGTCTCCACCTCCGGAAGCGCCCAGCAGACAGAACTGTGCGGGCGCGAGGCGGGCTGTCGAAGACTCGGCCAACAGTGCCGGGCGGGGAGCGGAACGAGATGGATGACACGGGGCAGGGCGCCGTTGCGCTGGCAGTGGCCCTTCGAGATGCCCACTTCAGGCTGAAACGGCTGGCACGGGCCTGGGAGGAACGCACACCGGCCGGTACCGCACACGGGCGTGAGTCGTTGGGGCCGCTCTGGCAGTACTCGGACGCCCCGGACGATGCCTCCTACACCGATGGCCACGTGCTCGGACTGGCGGGCAACCTCACAGTGGTCTTCGAGCTGTCCATCAGGTTCAGGGCCAGTGGCACGGACATGCTGGCCGGCATCTCCGTCGAGGACAGTGCGGGGAACATCGCGGAACTACTGTCCGCAGGACCCGAGGAGTTTCCCCTGAGCGCCGACAATCTGGGCATCGAGATCGGCCGGTGCCTGGACCGCATGGAGCAACTGGATCTTTCGGACGTGATCCGCTGACCCAACCGATCACATGGCGGACTGCCCGAGACACGGTCTCGCTACGTGATCACGACCTGCAGCTGGAGCACGAGAGGCAGTTTGCTGCGTCTGCGCCGAAGCTGGACTTCTGCCAGTCATGAGCGGCCGTGCGTGTGCGTGGGAAGTCGACCCGGCCGACTTCTCACGCACACCGGGAAAGGGCGGCGGCCCGTGTCCCAGGACGCCTGGGGCACGGGCCGAGAGATGCACACCACGCAGGTCACGTCGTCAGGTGGTCGAACTCCCCAGCCTTGACGCCGAGCAAGAGCGCGCCGAGCGCGCCGGACGAAGTGGTGAGGACGGTGTCGGGGTCATCGCTCTCACGAATCCTGACGGTGACGTCGGCGACTGCTACGACGTAGATGCAGTTGGCGGCGTCGCCACTGAACGAGGACTTCTGCCAGTTGTGGAAGGCCATACTCGGTCCTGTCTCAGATACGCTGGGTGATACGGCGGATGAGGTCGCGGGATGAATCGGGCTGGAGCGCACTCGTCTCCAAGCGGTCCATCACAGCCCGATATTTAATCAACTGCGGCTCAGTGTCGATGAACTCAGATCGGTCTCCATCAACCTGGACACTGTCCAATCGTGCGACCTCGGCCTTGAAGTACACAATCCCAGCACCAGAACCGGGGTAGCTGCCGGTATCGAACGGAATCACCCTCAGGTCGATGTGAGGTTGCTCGCTTGCGGTCAGCAGATACTCCAACTGCTCACGGGCAACCTTCGGACCGCCGAAGCCTATGCGCAGAGCTGCCTCGTGGACGATCGCAGACAACGGGAGCGGCTGCTCGCCATGGAGCACTGCCTGCCGTTTGATTCGGTGGGAGACGAGGTGTTCCACTTCCGGTGGCGAGAGGGGTGGGACGACGTCCCGGAAGAGCGCGCGGGCGTGTTCCGGGGTCTGGAGGAGTCCGGGGATGTGAATCGCGGAAGCGATCCGCATCGCTCGCGCATGATGTTCGAGTTCGGCCAGGTCGAGTGCTCCGGCTGGGAGGATCTCGCGGTACTCCTCCCACCAGCCTCGCGTGCGGCCGCCGGTCATGTGCGTCAGCGCCTCGACCAGAGCGTCATCCGCGCAGCCGTAGAGGCGCGCCAGGGTCCGTACCCTGTCCGCGCTCACCGGGTATCCGCCGGATTCGATGTTGCTGATGCGGGACTGCGGGGTGCCGTGCAGTTCCCCGGCTCGTGTGACCGAGAGTCCCGCCTGCTCGCGCAACCGGCGCAGCTCCGCGCCGAGTCGCCGCTGCCGGATGCTCGGCGGAATCTTGCTGGGCGGCATCCGCTGTCTCCTCGCTCTCGACCACCGTCGTCGGCGCCTATCACCCTTTGGGGTGGCAGTGATATAGATTCCTCAGAAGCGGTGGACTACATACTACCAACTGGCTACTTTTGACCCTGCGTCAAAGACGCTCACTGCCGATGGTGACAGCAGCGCGGCGTCCAACTCCCCTGCTCGTAGGAGACTTCCATGAGTGCTGCGCCCTCGCCAAACTCCCACTCGACCACGCCTCACCCGCCGGCCGGCCTGACCTTCGACCAGGAGCTGCGCGGGCTCGTGATCGACACCGCACCCCGACTCTTCGCCGTCGTTCAGGTGTGCGGCGAGGACGCTGACGGGTGGGTCGCGGCCTGGGGGCTCGCCGACTCGGACGGCCGGACCCACGTGATCGGCGTCGACGGGCGGACGCGCATGACCCTCGCGTCACCCGAGCGGGCCGTACGTCACTTCTCCAGGCGGCCGGATGTCACCGCCCGGCTGATCTGGCTCGCGCAGCCGGAGGCCGCCACGGCAAGCCGGAGCGCAGCCGCCTGACTCCGAGCCGGCGCCCTTCAGATCTGTTCACAAGCGGAACGGCGCGCAACCGTAGCGCGAACGGGGCACCCGTGCCAGCCTGTTCGAGGCCTCGGGGGCCATGGCCGACAACGGACCGAGCCCGCCCGGCCTTCCTGCACTGTCGACTGGGACGGGAGTACGGAATGCGCATCAAGATCGGACGGCGCACGGCCAGCATCGCGGCGGTGGCGGCGTTGACGGCCGGCACGGTGGCCATGGCTACCGGGAGCGCCTACGCCGCAGGTCCGGGCGGGGTGGAGGCGTGCCCCAACGGCAGCGTCTGCCTGTACTACAACTCGCCGGGAGTCGGCTGGGGATCGTTCGACAACTTCTCGCCGAACCAGAACCTCGACCTGCACAACTACACGTTCGCCCGCTACGCGAACGGCTCCGGCTACGGGGTGACGATGTACAACAACGCCGCCTCGATCGTGAACAACACCGGCCACACGGTGTGGGTCAGCAAGATCAGCGACGGCCTCTGGGTGCCCTTCGACAACGGGTACGCGGGATCGCTCAACGCCGCGGCGAACAACGACGCCCGCCTGTTCTCCTGACGCACCGCAAGACGCTCCGCAGGGCCTCCGCCGCGCGGGGGCCCTGCGGGCCTTCCAGGACTACCGCCCGACGGCGCCGATGAAGCCCAGCAGCCGTTCGTTGACCGCCTCCGGCTGTTCCAGGTTGAGTCCGTGTCCGGCGCGTTCCAGGATCTCCGCCCGCACGCCCGGCACCAGCCTCGTGACCCGCTCGACCACCTGGCGCGGCCGCAGCAGCGCACTGCGCCTGCCCACCAGGACGAGCACCGGGAGCTCGATCGACGCCAACTCCTCGTCCGTGAACGGCCGGGCCGGCGGGCGGCTGCCCGGCTTGTAGCTCCGCATGGCGAGCATCAGCGGGGCGATCATCTCGCGCGGCGCGCTGAGCGCCGGGTTGGCGAGCAGTCGGCCGACCGCCGGGCGCAGCGGGCGCGGGGCGAGCATGCCGAACAGGCCGCCGATCATGTGGGCGTAGAACCGGGCGGGGACCTTCTCGATCCCGCCCGGGTCGAGCGGCGTGATCGAGGCGAGCCGCTCGGGCGCGTGGATCGCCTGGTTGAGCGCCAGCCAGCCGCCGTACGACACCCCGACGAGGTGGGCCCGTTCCAGGCCGAGGCCGGCCAGGACCTCCCCCAGCCAGGCCGCGTTCTCCTGCGACCCGGCCGCGACGGCGCGCTGCACGCTGCGGCCGGGGTCGTCCAGGGTGTCGATGGCGTAGACGGGGTGGTGTTCGCCCAGCGCCGCGATCTGCGGGTACCAGTTGGACGGGTGTCCGGCGTGGCCGTGCAGCAGCACGATCGGTTCGCCGGTCGTGGCGCCGTAGTGGTGGACGTGGACGCTTCCGTACGCGGTCTCGATGTCGAGTTCCTGGCGCGGGCCGGGCCACAGCTCCATCGCCCGGTCGTACGCCGCAAGGAACTTCGCCCGGGCGGCCTCGCTGACGAAGTGTCCGACGCTGGTCCTGGTCATGATCCCTCCCCTGTTTGGTGGTATGGTTGTACCACAAAAATATCCGGAAGGAACCCGATGCCGAAGCTGGTGGATCACGAGGAACGGCGGGCCCACATCATCGACGCGCTGCTCCGCTCGGCGGCGAGCAGCGGCCTGCACTCCGTCACCATGCGCTCGGTGGCAATCGAGGCGGGCGTCTCGGTGCGCCTCGTGCAGTACTACTTCGACACCAAGGAACAGCTGCTGCTCGCCGCCATGACCCGGCTGACGGCCCGCATGGGCGAACGGGTCCAGCGGCGCGTCCGCGCGAGCGGCGCCGCCGACCCGCGCGGCATCATCGAAGCCGTCCTGCTCGAAGCCGTCCCCACCGACGAGGAGAGCCGGGCCTTCCACCTCATCCACACCGAGTACGCGGTGCTCTCCATCACCGATCCGGCGCTCGGCGGGCCCCAGTTCCTCGCCGCCCCCGACGAGATGGAGGCCTTCCTCACCGCCCAGCTGACCGCCGCCCAGCAGGCCGGAGCCGCCGACCCCGGCCTGGACGCCCGCCACGAGGCCGTCGTCCTGCTCGCCGTCTCCGCCGGCCTGGGCCTCAGCGTCCTGCTCGACCAGCGGACGGCGGACGAGGCGACCACCGTCCTGCGCTACCACCTCGGGCGGCTCTTCCCCGACTAGGACCTATACCAACACCGCCTCCTGTTCGGCGGGTTGGCGCGGAACGCCGTGGAACACCTGGCGCGCGTGCCACTCCCGATGCCGGTCCGCGACCGGCGGACGGCCGGGCTGCGGGCCGATGACCGGTCGTCCGGCCAGTGCGAGCACATGCCGGCGGCTGGCCTCACCGCGGCCGACGAAGCGGTCGGAGACCAGGATGCGATGGCCCTCCCCCAGGCCCAGCACGCCCTTGTCGAAGAGCTTGTGGTGCAACGAGCACAGGCACAGGCCGTTGTCGACCTCGTCCGGCCCGTCGTGCGACCACCAGCGCACGTGCGCGGCCTCCAGTCCGACCGGGCTCCCGCCGATGGCGCCGTCGTAGCCGCAGAACGCGCACTGGAACTCGTAGGCGGTGAGTATCAGTTCACGCATCCGCCGGTCCCGCTGCCGCCGGGCCGCGGCCTGGGCCCCGCGCACGGCCCCGGTCTCGGCCCGCTCCAGGTCGAGGCCGACCGCCTCGCAGAGGTCGGTGTGCAGGGACGCCGGGAAGTGGGCGTCCAGCAGCACCCTGGCCATCCGGCCCAGCAGGGCCGGCTCCTCGCCGAGCGCCGCCCGCAGCGCGGGCGCGAGCCTGCCCGCGGCCCCGCTCGACCGGAGGACACCGACCCCGCTGCCGGGGCTTCCCGCCCCCTGATCGGTGCGAACCTCCCACACCCCGTCGCCGACCAGGTGGTGGAACGGGTAGGCGGGGGTGGTCGGACGCGACGGCCCGTACTCGGCGAGCAGCCGCTTCAGCTCGTCCTCGACCGCGCTGTACCGCAGTTCGCCCTCCGCGTCCCGCTGGTACCCGCCGAGCGCGTAGAGCAGCAGCAACGGCTTGTGCGGCGCACGAACGCCGCCCTTCGTCCAGCGCCTCAGCCGCGCCACCCGATCGAGCCAGTCCGTGCCGGCCGGCGCAGTTCGCGGCACGGCGGAGGAATCAGCCGGGCCGATGGTCCGATCCGCCGTCATCCGGCGCTCAACTGTTCGTACTGGTCCAGGAGTTCTGCCGTCGTGGCCTGGTCCGGCGCGAGCTCCAGGGCCGCGGCGAGGTGCCGGCGTGCCCGTCCGTCGCCGAGGATCCCGTAGACCACCATCAGGGCGCCGTGCCCGTAGCAGTCGAGCACCTCGGTGGCGGCGAGGCCCTCGGCCAGCCACAGCGCCTCGGCGACGTTGCCGATGCCGACCTCCACCTGCACCAGACAGCGCTGGACGTCCGGGTTGTTCGGGGCCGTCCGGTACTGCGCCCGGAGGTCCCGCAGGGCGTGGTGGGCGTCGGTGGTTTCGGAGGAGGCGACCGCGAGCAGTCGGTCCGGGTTCGGAGCGACGGCCGGCGGGGCCGCGCGCCAGTGGTCGAGGTGCCCGGATCCGGGAGCGACCCGTTCCAGCGCCAGCAGCGCCGCGCGCCACTGCGGCTCGGCTCCCGCGTGGTGACTCGCCGCCGCGAGGATTTCCAGCACCTGCTCGTCGCCGTCGTCGAGTTGATGGGCCCGCTCCAGAACGCCCACGACCTCCGGCCAGTCCACGCCGCTGCGCGGGACCGCGGCCAGCTGGTACAGCACCTTCCCGAGGGCGAGGTGCTCGGTCGCACCGCCCGCCCCGTCGGCGGTCAGCAGGGAGAAGACCTCGGCCTGCTGCCGCAGGAGGTCCACGGTGTCCCCGTGCCACCGCAGCCAGGCCCGGACCTCGGCGAGCTGCCGGACGGCCGCCGGCCACTCGGGCCGGTCCGCGAGGATCCGCTCCAGTTCCCGCCCGGCCCGGTCCGCACTGCCGATCCGGGCGTAGGCGCCGGCCAGGTCGTAGCGCACGGCCGGGTCCTCCGGCTCCAGGAACGCCAGGAACTCCAGCAGTGGGACGGCCTCCGCCGGCCGCCCCGCGAGCAGGTGGGCCGACGCCAGCGCGTGCAGGTCCCCCACCTGCGCGCCCTCGGCCCGGGCCAGCTCCTTCAGGGCGGCCAGCCACCCCGGGTCCGACGTGGAGACGAACCGCTCGTAGCACTCGACGACCTGAGGGTTCGAGTGGGCGCCCCGGTACTGCGGCTCCCAGTCGATGGTCGGTTCCCCGCTCACAATCGCCTCCCCGGTCACCCGTTCGCTGCGTGGAATACCCAGGCCCCGTACGGTCTCACGCCGCACCGACACCCCGTCGCCCCCGCCCACCGCAGTGCTGCTCCGCGGTGCGCCAGGCGGCGGTGACGGCGCGGTGGGCGGCGGCGGTGGCCTCGGGGATGTCGCCGGGCAGGTGGAGCGGGGCGCCGAGATGGACGTGCAGGGCGGGGCGACGCAGGGGGGCGGTGGCGAATCCGGCGAGCTGCTTGACGGTGCCGCCCGAGCTCAGTCGGCGGGCTCCGCACTGGCCGAGCGGCACCACCGGGGCTCCACTGGCCGCCGCGAGCCGGGCCAGGCCGGTGCGGAAGGCGCGCGGTTCCGCGTCGCGGGAGTCCCGGTGCTTCGGCAGGCCGCCCTCGCCGTAGATGAGGACGACCCGGCCGGCGGCGAGCGCCGCGGCGGCCGCGTCCAGGGCGCCGGCCGCCCGGGCCGTCCCGCGGTGGACGGGGATGTGCCCGCCGGCCCGCAGCGCCCCGCCGAGCACCGGCGCCCGCCACAGCCCGGCGGCGGCCATCACCACCGGTTCGGTGCCCAGCCGGCGCAGCGCGGCCAGCACCACACCCGGGTCGGCCAGGGAGCTGTGGTTGGCCGCGACGATGCTGCCCGGGGCGACCGGGCCGGCCGTCTCGGAGGTGACGGACAGCCGGCCGAGGGCAGGTACCAGGACGGCGGCGATCGTGCTGAGCATGGCTGTTCCCCCGTGTCCCGCGGCGATGTGGCACCTCCATGCTCGCGGTGCGCCGCCGCCGGCCGCCTGAGTAGCCGTACTCAGACCGGGCCGGGTGCCGGCCGGGTCAGCCGCGCTGCACGGTGACCCGGTCCACGGCCGTGCCGTCCTCGGTCAGGGAGCGCACCTCCATCCGGGCGGGCCGGACCGCGGCGGCGGGGGTCACCTCGACCGCGACCAGGCAGTAGCCGGTGTAGCGGACCCTGGACCAGGTGACCTTGACGGTCTGGCTGTGGCCGCTCCGGTCGGCGACCACCATCGGCACGGGCTTGTCGTTGGCGGTCTCGTGCCCGAGGTAGGCGTCGGAGGCCGGGAAGGAGTAGAGCCCGCCGCCACCGCCGCCCGCGACGACGTAGGTGGTGCCGTCCTTCGCGGGGTCGACGGTGTCGCCGGAGGCGGCCTTGCGGGTGGCCTTGCCGGCCCGGATGGGGTCGGTCCGCTCGTAGACGTGGTTGTGGCCGCTGAGCACCAGGTCCACCTGGTACTTGTCGAACAGCGGGGCCCAGTCCTGCTGCGCGCCGAGTTCGGCCCCGTTGTCGTGGCAGGTGGAGTACGTGCACTGGTGCAGGTAGACGACGATGAAGTCGATGCCGGTGTCGGCGCGGAGCGCCGTGAGCCGGCTCTCCAGCCACTTCTTCTGCTTGCCCTTGGTGTAGTCGAGGTTGGCCGGGGTGTTGTAGCAGACGTCGTTGCCGTCGAGGCTGATCAGCCCGACGTTCTGGTACCGCCAGGAGTAGATGCCGGTGGACCGGCTCCAGGCGTTGTCGGGCGTCGTGAACCGGGCGCGCATGCCCCCGTAGCCGTCCGTCCCGTACCACGGCTCCATCTCGTGGTTGCCGATCGCCGGCATCCACGGGGTCCGTGCGGCGACGGGCTCGTTCTGCACGAAGAAGGAGTCCCACAGGCGGGCGTCGTACGCGTCGCTGGTCTTGCCGCTGCCGCCGGCGTTGGCGTAGGACAGGTCGCCCATGTGGAGGTGGAAGGCGGGGTCGAGGCCGGCGATCAGGTTGCCGGTGGCGGCCGCGTTGTACCCGATCCCCTGGTCGCCGAAGGCCGTGAAGGTGAACCCGCCGCCGCGGCCGGGGGCGGGTGCGGTGCGGAAGCTCGCCACGTCGCCGAGCCGGGCGCCCTGGCCCGCCGGGTCGTAGCCCTGGTGGCCCACGACGTAGTAGTACGTGGTGTCCGGGATCAGCTGGTCCAGCTGCGCGTGCAGGTAGTACTGGGTGACGGTGGTGGGCTTGATCAGCGGCTGGTCCTCGACCGGGTGCTGCCAGGAGAGCTTGCTGACCAGGGTGCGGACCTCGGCGGCGATCGGGGCGCCGAAGTCGCCGGGCTGGACGCCGATCCGGACGAAGGGCGCGGTCACCGCGTCCGGCACCTGCCAGGAGACGACGACCTGCTGGGAGGGGTCGGCCCCGTAGGCGAGGTGACGGCCGAAGGGCCGCAGCGCGGACCCGGCGGTCCGCTCGCTCCGGGGTGCGCGGCCGGTGGTGGCGGCTCGGCCGGTGGTGGCGTCGAGGGCGGTCGGGACGTCGAGGGCGGTCGGGCGCGGGGCGGCCAGGGCCGTGCCGGGCAGCAGCAGGCTGCCGGTCGCGAGGGCGGCGCCGCCCGCCGCGCCGGCCCGGAGGAGGTCGCGCCGGGAGTGCCGTGGGGTCTCGGTCTCGGACATGACATCAAGTTAGGAAACTTCCCTAACCTTTGACAAGAGGCCCGACACCATCGGATGTGCTTTCGATTCCCTTGCACCGCAGGCGAGTTGGAGCGTACGCGCGGGCCCGCCGCGCACCGTGCGCGACGGGCCCGCGGCGGCTCCTCGGCAGGCCCTCGGCGGATCCTCAACGGGTCCTCGGCGTCCGCCGGTGACAGGCCCGCCACCGGCGGGCGACGAGGACGACGGCCGATCGGCCGCGGGCCACCGAGGTGGTACCGGGCCGCCGTGCGGGTGACCTTCCGGACGTGTCGGCGCCGGCACACCCCGTCCGGCGTGCATGGGTGGAAGGGCGCCGTCCGCGGACGGCGCAGGTTCTGTCCCCCAGTCCGAGAGCCGCCCATGCCTCCCACCGTCTGTCTGCGCCGCATCGTCCCGACCGCGCTCTGCGCCCTCACCGTGGCCCTCGCCGCCGCCCCGGCGGCCCACGCCGCGCCACCGGGCCGCGACAGCGGGTCCGACCCCGGAAGGGCGGACGGCGGCAGTTACGACTGGGACCGCGTCGCGGCCTGCGAGAGCAGCGGCAACTGGCGCATCAACACCGGCAACGGCTACTACGGCGGCCTCCAGTTCGACCGGCCCACGTGGCGGGAGAACGGCGGCCTCGCCTACGCACCGCGTGCCGACCTCGCCACCCGCGAGCAGCAGATCGCCGTCGCCGAGCACCTGGCCGACCACCGCGGCCTCTCCCCCTGGCCCGTCTGCGGCGCCCGCGCCACCCGCGGCCACGGCCGCGAGGGCGTCCTGCCGCCGCCGGCCGCCGCCCCGGCCAGGGCCGTGTCCAAGGACGGCACCTGGACCGTCCGCGAGGGCGACACCCTCGGCGGCATCGCCGAAGTCCTGCGCGTCCCCGGCGGCTGGCCCGCGCTGTACGAGCTCAACGCCGCCGCCGTCGGCGAGGACCCGGACCTCATCGAGCCCGGTCTGGTCCTCGACCTCCCTTCCTGACCCCCGCCCCCGACCCCTTCACCGCCCCACCGACCCGCCGCCCGCGCCCGCCCCGGCGCGGGCGGCGGTC
>NZ_JBHXTL010000098.1:0-38879 GCF_042677365.1 Kitasatospora sp. NPDC127116 | reverse complement strand
GGCCCGGGCGGGCAGGGACCCCGGGCGCGGGCCCGGCACGCCCGCGGCCGGCTCAGACCACCGGCGCGAGCTCCCGCGCAGGCTGCGTCCGCTCGAAGGCGTGGCCGACCCGCAGCAGCGTCCGTTCGCCGAGCGGCCGCCCGAGCAGCTGCAGGCCGATCGGCAGGCCCGCCGCGTCGTGGCCGGCCGGGACGGACAGCGCGGGCACCCCGGTGACGTTGGCCGGGGCGGAGAGCCGGACGTAGGCGTCCGAGACGCTCTCGGTGGTGCCGTCCGGCCAGCCGACCGCCTCCTGGCCGACCCGCACCGCCGTCGTCGGCACGGTCGGGGCGGCGATCACGTCGACCTCCGCCAGGACCCGCGCCCACGCGTCCCGGATCAGCGTCCGGGCGCGCTGGGCGCGCAGGTAGTCGCCCGCGCCGATCAGTTCGCCGGCCTCCAGCAGGACCCGGACGTCGGCCTGGTACAGCTCGGGGACGGTGCGCAGCGTGCGCGCGTGGTAGGCGGCGGCCTCGGGCGCGGTCAGGCCCCACAGGGTGGGCACCAGGTAGCGGGCCATCGGGATCTCCACCTCGACGGGCCGGGCGCCGAGCACCTCCAGCTGTTCGACGGCACGGTGGACGGCGGCGGCGACCTCCTCGTCGACGTGGTCGACGTAGTAGGCGTTCGGCACGCCGACCCGCACGCCGGTCAGGTCCGGCTCCCGCTCGGGCCGGTAGTCGACGGCGGGGGCGGCCAGCGAGGCGGGGTCGCGCGGGTCGTGCCCGGCGAGGGCGGCCAGGACCAGGGCCGCGTCCTCGACGGTGCGGGTGATCGGGCCCACGTGGTCGAGCGACCAGGACAGCGAGGTGACACCGTGGCGGGGCACCAGCCCGCAGGTGGGCTTGAGGCCGACCACCCCGTTCAGCGCGGCGGGCACCCGGATCGAGCCGCCGGTGTCGGTGCCGATGGCGAAGGTCGCCGCCCCGGCGGCCACCGCGGCGGCGGACCCGCCGCTGGATCCTCCGGCGACCCGGTCGCGGTCCCAGGCGTTGCAGGTCTGCGGGGTGGTCAGGCCGTAGGCGAACTCGTGGGTGTGGGTCTTGCCGGCCAGGACCGCGCCGGCGGCCCGCAGCCGGGCGGCGACCGCGCTGTCGGCGGTCGCGCGGTGGCCGTCCCGGACCCGGGAGCCGGCACCGGTGGGCGTGCCGGCGACGTCGATCAGGTCCTTGAGTCCGACCGGGATGCCGTGCAGCGGCCCCCGGTACCGGCCCTGGGCGATCTCCCGCTCGGCCCGGCGCGCCGCGTCGCGGGCCTGTTCGGCGGCGACGGTGGCGTAGGCGCCGAGGTGCGGCTCCACCCGGTCGATGCGGCCGAGGACGGAGTCGACCAGTTCCACGGGGGACAGCCGCCGCTCCCGGATCCGTGTCGCGGCGGCGGCGAGGCTCAGTTCATACGGCTGCATCGGGCCGCTCCCCCGCGTCGTGGTGCTCCGCTTCGGCGCGGTAGGCGGCGCCGGGCGGGGTGTCCCCGAAGTCCAGTTCCCGCAGGACGGCGACGACGGACTGGATGTGTTCGGCGGTGGCCGCCACCGCGGCGTGGCGCTCGGGCGGCAGGTCGAGTCCGGCCCGGGCGGCCCGGTGGGCGGCCTCGGACGGGGTGAGTTCGGCGGAGGACATGGGCGCGCTCCTGATCGTGGGCGGCGGGGCGGGTTCGCGCAGGCGAGGCACCCCGCAGCAAAAGCTAAGGGTTTGCGTTAACGCGACTGTAGGTTCTAGGGTGCCACTAACGCAAACGAATGGCTTTTAAAGCGGAGGAGCCGGCCCCGTGCCCACTACCCCTACCCCCTCCTGGACGGTCGGCGACGTCACCGTCCACCGCATCGACGAAATCCCGCTGCCACCCGCGACCGGACGGTGGCTGCTGCCCGACGCCACCCCCGCGACGGTGGCCGGCCAGGGCTGGCTGCACCCCGACTTCGCCGACGCCGACGGCGCGCTGCGCCTGGACAGCCACAGCTTCGCCTTCGACCTGGACGGGCTGCGGGTGCTCGTCGACACCGGCATCGGCAACGGCAAGCAGCGCGCCAACCCGGCCTGGCACGACCTGCGCACCGACTACCCGCGGCGCCTCGCCGCCGCCGGATTCCCGCCGGACTCCGTCGACCTGGTGGTCCTCACCCACCTGCACGCCGACCACGTCGGCTGGAACACCCGGAAGGTGGACGGCGCCTGGGTGCCCACCTTCCCCCGCGCGCGCTACCTCACCACCCGCGCCGAACGGGAGTTCTGGGCCGGATACGCCATGGACGAGGCGCGCGCCCTGATGTTCAGCGACTCCGTGCTGCCAGTCGAGCGGGCCGGCCGGCTGGACCTCGTCGACGTCCCCGCCGGGGGCCTGGCGATCGCCCCGGGCCTGCGCCTGCTCCCCACCCCCGGCCACACCCCGGGGCACGTCGCCGTCGAACTGACCAGCCGGGGCCGCACGGCGGTGATCACCGGGGACTGCCTCCACCACCCGGTCCAGCTCGCCCACCCCGCCATCGGCGCCTGCGTCGACATCGACCCGCAGCGCTCCGAGGCCACCCGCCGCGCGCTGCTCGGCTCCCTCGCCGGCACCGACACCCTGCTGCTCGGCACCCACTTCGCCCCGCCCACCGCCGGCCACGTCGTCGCCCACGGGGACGCCTACCGGCTGCGGCCCGTCCCCCCGGCCTGAGCCGGCGGAGCGCGACGGCCGGGGTGCGGCGGGACGATGCGACGGCAGGAGGAGCTGAGGACACTGGGAACGGTCGACGATCCTTTCGGACAAGGGTGGTCGCACCTCGCCCTTCCCGGATGGCCGCCCAGATCGTCTCCGGACTGGGCTTCAATCGACCGGGCCGCGCCACCGGGCGAGGACGGCGGCGGCGACGAGCGGGTCACGGAGGTGTCCATCAGCCTGCACGGCCGGGGGAACCCGTCTGTCCTCACCGCCGAACTGGCCCGGATCCCCGGCGTCCTGGCCTGCGCGATCAGCCACGCCGAGGACTGAGGCCGGCTCCGTCCGCCGCCTCCACCGGGGGCGTCCTGACGGCGAGCAGGGCGGTGTCGTCCGTCAGCCGGCCGCCGGTGTGCCGGACCACCGCGGCGGCCACCTCGTCGACCAGGCGCCCGGGATCGACCACTCCCGGGGCGTCGGCCAGCCGGTCCAGGTGGGCGCGCAGCGAGAAGAAGGCGCCCGTGCGGTCACGGGCCTCGGTCACCCCGTCCGAGACGATCAGGACCGTCTCGCCCGGGCCCAGCCGCAGCCGCCGCACCCGCGGCAGCCCGCCGGCCAGCTGGGCCAGCCCGATCGGCGCCCCGTCGCCCGGCGGCAGCTGCCGCACGCCCGCGGGGCCGAGGACGTGGGGGCTGTCGTGGCCGAAGTTCACCACCTCCACCTCCCCCGGCGCGTCGGAGGGGAACCAGAGGACCACCGCCGTGGCGAACCGCTCCTCCCGCTCCCCCAGCCGCTCCGCCAGCGCGTTCTGCCGGTACAGCCGCTCCTCCATCCAGCCCGCCACGGTGGCCAGGTCGCGCTCGTGGAAGGCGGCCTCCCGGAAGCAGCCCACCAGCGCCGCCGCCGCGGAGACGGCCGGCAGGCCCTTGCCCTGGACGTCACCGAGGATGACCCGCGCCCCGAACGGGGTGGCCAGCACGTCGTAGAAGTCGCCGCCCACCCGGGCCTCGACGTCCGCGGCCAGGTAGCGCGCCGCCGAGTCCACGCCGCCCCACCCCGGGGGCACCGGGCGCAGCACCACCTGCCGGGTGGTCTCCGCCGCGCCCTGCAGATGGCGGACGTAGGCGGCGGCCCGGGCGCGGAAGACGCTGATCGGCACCGAGAAGACGGCCCCCGCGATCACCAGCAGGAAGTCCTCGATCCCCTGGGACTTGCCCCAGATGCTGTCCAGGGCGGGGTAGGCGGCGATCGCGAGGAGGGCGAACAGCCCGGTGACCACCGGCCCGCAGAGCCCGGCGGCCACCACGGGGACCATCACCAGCCAGCTCACGGACGCGAAGGTCGCGGGCGTGGCCGCGTCCACGCCCACCACGAACGCGAAGACCGCCAGGGGCACCAGCCAGGAGCGGTGGCCGTACCGGATCAGGATCGGCATCCGCTGCCCCGGCTCCTCCACCGAACGTGCCCGCAAGCCGCCCTCCCCTTCTCGGGACCTCCCCCCGACCTTCGGGCACTCCACCCGGCGCGCGGGCGCCGGGCGGGAGGTTGCGCCCAAGGTAAGGGGCCCGGTCCCGGCGCGGGCGGTGCCCCGGCCCCGCGGCCGCGGCGGTCGCACGTTCGGCCCAGTCCCGGCACCGCTCCCGGCCCTCCGGTCGGGCCCGGCACCGGCTCACGGCGGGCGGCTCACCGCGGGCGGGTCGCACCGTGCGGGTCGCCCGGGCGGCTCACCGGTCGCGGCTGCCGGGTGCGGCTTCGGCGTGCGGCTTTCCGGGTGAAGGGGCAGGGTGGTGCCGTACGGACCTGCCCGGACCAGTCGGCGCACCCGCGTGCCCTGGCCACCGGCCGAAGGAGGCGCCATGCGCACCCGGAAGATCCCCCGTCGGAGCCTGGCGCTGGCCGCGGCCCTCGCCGCCGTGCCGACCGCCCTGCTCACCGCCCCGTCCCAGGCGGCGACCGGCACCCCGACCGCGGCCGGCACCCCGCCGACCGGCTTCGTCGAGCTGCCCTCCTCCTCGCTGTCGCCCGGCCACGCGCAGCGGGTGATCACCGTCTCCTACCGCAACGACTCCTCGGCCGACCGCACGGTGGCCCCGCAGGTCCTCATCGAGTCCCCCGCCAACGGGCCCTTCCTCGATCCGGCGAGCATCCGGCTCGAAGTGCTCTCCTCCGACGGCCACTGGCGCACCCTGCCGCTCGCCAGCCAGACCGGCACCCTGTACACCCGGCTCGCCTCGGCCAAGCTCGTCCTGCACGGCCACCACACCCTGACCGAGCGCTACCGGGTCACCGTCGTCGGGACGGCCCCGGCCCAGGGGACGGTCGAGCCCCGGGTGGCGCTCTACGGCTGACGCACGGGCAACGGGCCGCCGGGCACTGGGCACCGGCGGCCCGTTGCCGCGGGCCCGCCACCAGGCCGAGGGCCGCGCGCGAGGTCGGGTGGCAGTCGGTGACCCGGCGGCGGCCGACCGCCCGGGCCAGGCCCTCGCGGTAGGTGTCGGCCCGCGTGTCCGGGTCGGGCCCGTCCTCACCGGGGGTGCGGAAGTGCGGCCCGAGCCGGTCGCCGAAGAGCCGGTGCGGGCGGGGCCCGCTCGCACCGCTCGTCCGGGGAGCACCGCCGGCCGGGTTCCGGGCGGAGCGCGGCGGCGTCGTCGTGCGCGGCGGCCAGGCCGAGACAGCCGAGGACGAGCAGGGCCGCGACGGACGCCGGGCCCAGCCTCAGCTGTGGCGCATCCGTTCCGTGTCGCACCGTCCGTGCTGACCGCTGCCGCTGCCGCGTCCGGGTGCGGACCGTACGATCGCCGGACGATCGGGCGGGGGAGGACGCGGCGCGCCTTCCGCGCGGTCGCGGACGTCCTGCCCGACGCGGACCGGCGACTGCGCGCGCTCGCGGAGGCCGTCGTCCACGGCAAGGGCTTCTTCGCCCTGCACGCCGACCCGCGCTCCCTGCTGATGTACGACTACCTGTTCTGGCTCTTCACCAGCGCCGACCGGGTCGACTCCTTCGAACGGTACGTCAGAACCCCGCCGCAGCACGAGCGTTCCTATGCGCTCCCGGACTACGAGCTGATGATCGCCTTCGACCTCGGGTCCGAACCGTACGGCTTCCGCACCGGCGGCTACGCCCCCGGATTCCTCGAAGACTGGTGGAGCTCCCGCACCGCCTCGGGCCACCTCGTCGAGACCACCGCCGGCCACCGGCTGACCCCCGCCGCCGTCACCACCCTGCTCGCCGAACTCGCCACCTTGGCCTGATGGCCGGGAATCCTCCGGGACGACCTTGCGGCCTTCGCGTGATCCTGGACTCCGCCGAGCGGGCGAGGACGTGACGCGAAGGCCGCACCGCGGGATCGCGCCCTTCTCGTTCCCGGCGGCGTCGTACTCGGCCACGATCCACAGTGCGGACTCGGGAGCCGAACCTGCGGCGCTCCGGCCTCGGGGCCGGGCCGGACCCGGGCGGCTCGATCACTGGTCATGGGGGTGGAACTGCCCCTCGTGTCCTTGCGGGCCGGCCCGGCCGGCAGGACGGTCCCGCCCGGGGCCGGCCGCGGGGGCCGGTGGATCCGGGGCCGGGCCCGGTCGCCCGACGATCACCGACTCCGCCGCTGCCACGAACGACACCGGGGTGACGGGTCCAAACATGCGGAACAGCGGTGCCCCGATTCTGGCTCGTTTCCCGCACCCGGCGCCCCGTGGCCCCAGGTAGTGCTTGTGGCGGGAGGGATGCGCACCTAGATTCACGACGTGTCGATCCAGTAGCTGAGAGTGGCGGCGGCGTCCCGCCGTGAACTCGGTGCCCGGCGGTCCGATCGTGGTGGACAGCGCCCTCTTCCCCGGCCGGGTGGAGATCCCGCCGCCGGCGATGACCGACGGCGTCACCCCGGCCTGGACGAAGCCCCGATCCGTTCCCCGTCCTCTCGACTCCCTCGTGGAAAGGCTCACGCATGACCGCCCTCACCGGACAGCACGAGAACGGCCGGCACGTGAACAGCCCGTCGGACCACGACTCGGACCCGCACGAGACCGACCTGCGCCGGATCCGCGCCCTGATCCTGGCGGCGGACGGGCCCGAGGAGCAGCTTGCGGCGGTGATCAGGTCGGCGGGCGCCGAGCAGACGGCCGCCGACCTGGTGGACGAACTGGTCAGCCGGGCCGACCTGAGCGAGCAACTCGCCGCCGCGGCGGTGGTGGTGCAGTTCGAGCTCGCCTTCGACGGCCAGGTGCTCCGGCACCACCTGCTGGCCGGCCCCAAGGCCGAGCACCGCACCGGGCCGGCCGACGAGCCCAGCGCCACCGTCGAGCTGGACCTGCTCGACCTGGCCCGCGCCGTCTTCGGCGCCCGGCACACCGCAGGCCACCGCACGCCCGGGATCACCTGGCACGGCATCGAGGACCCGGCTCGGCTGATGCCCGCACTGGCGGCCTTCCCGGTCGTCCAGCAGCTGCTCCGCGGCTTGGCGGAACAGCCGCTCGACCTGGCCGAGTTGTCGCTGCGCCACGGTTCGGACAAGTGGGGGCTGCACTACTACACCGATCACTACGCCCGGCACTTCGCCCCGCTGCGGGACCGGCCGCTCACCATCCTGGAGCTGGGGATCGGCGGCTACGCCGACCCGGCGGCGGGCGGCGGCTCGCTGCGGATGTGGAAGCGCTTCTTCCGGCGGGGCCTCGTCTACGGGGTCGACGTCTACGACAAGACGGCACTGCGCGAGCAGCGGATCCACACCGTCCGGGGCGACCAGGCGGACCCGGCCTTCCTCACCGCACTGGCCGAGCGGATCGGGCCGATCGACATCGTCATCGACGACGGCAGCCACTACTGCCCGGACGTCATCGCCGCCTTCGGCGCGCTCTTCCCGCACGTGGTCCCGGGCGGGCTCTATGTGATCGAGGACCTGCAGACCTCCTACTGGCCGGGCTACGGCGGCAGTTCGGAGCGGCTCGGCGACCCGACCACCAGCATGGGCTTCCTCAAGCAGCTGCTCGACGGCCTCAACCACGAGGAGCTCGAGCCGCCGACCGCGCACCGCCCGAGCGGGACCGACCGGACGCTGGCCGGCGCGCACTTCTACCACAACCTGGCGATCCTGGACAAGGGCCGCAACGAGGAGGGCACCGTCCCCGCCTGGATCCCGCGCCGGCAGCTGAGCGCCGAGGAGATCGCGGGCGGCCAGTGGGCCGCCGAGCCGCAGCCCGAGGCCGGCCCGGACCAGGACCCCAGCTGAGCCGCGCGGCCTGCCGCGCCCCTTCTCCCGTCCCGAATCGCGCTTCTTGCTCCCCCTTTCCCTCGTTCCTCCTCCCGATACCGACGGAGCAGCAGTGAGCCACATCCTGATGGTCAACATCCCGGCCCACGGCCATGTCTTCCCCACTCTGGCGGTCGTCGGTGAACTGGTACGCCGCGGGCACCGGGTCACCTACGCGGCCGTCGACGACTTCGCCCAGGCCCTGGCCGAGGTCGGCGCCGAACACCTGCGCTACGACTCCACCCAGCCGCTGGACAGCGTGGGCGGTCCCGAGAACGGGCGCACCCCGCTGATCTTCCTGGACGAGAACATCGCCATCCTGCGCGCGGTCCAGGAGTGGTTCGGCGACGCCAGGCCCGACGCGGTGGTCTACGACGCCGTGGCCTTCCAGGCCGGCCGGATACTGGCCCACACCTGGGGGGTCCCGGCCGTCCAGTCGACGCCGTTCTTCGCCTCCAACGACACCTACTCCTTCGTGCAGCAGATGATGGAGGCGGACGGCGCGGTCCCGCTCACCGAGGAGGTGGTCGTCGAATTAGGCGTCCGGATGGCCGAGTTGCTGGCCTCGCACGGCATCGACGAGCCGGCGCACGAGTTCCTGATGCGCACCGAGGACCTCAACCTCGTCCACGTGCCGCGGTTCTTCCAGCCGCACGGCGAGAGCTTCGACGATCGCTTCGCCTTCGTCGGGCCGTGCCTCACGGACCGCTCCTTCCTGGGGGAGTGGCAGCCCCCGGCGAGCGGCCTGCCGGTGGCGCTGGTCTCGATGGGGACCGTGCACAACAAGCATCCGGAGTTCTTCCGGCTGTGCGTGGACGCCTTCGCCGAGCTGCCCTGGCACGCCGTCATCTCGGTCGGCGGGGGGATGGACCCGGCCGACCTCGGTCCGCTGCCGGACAACATCGAGGTCCACCGCTGGGTCTCGCACCTGGCGGTGCTCCGGCACGCCCGGCTGGTGATCACCCACGGCGGCATGGGCGGCGTCCTGGAGTCCCTGGACGCCGGCTGCCCGATCCTCGGAGTGCCGTCCTGGCCGGACGTCGCGGCCAACACCGCGCGGGTGGCCGAGCTGGGCCTCGGCCGGGTACTGCTGCCGGCGGAGGCCGACGTGAGCCTGCTGCGGGCCGCGATCACCGAGGTGGCCGCCGACGCGGCCGTGCAGGAGCGGGGCATCGAGGCGCAGCGGCTCACCCGGGAAGCGGGCGGTGCCACCCGCGCCGCCGACGAGATCGAGGCCTACCTGAAGCGCACGACCTGATCCCACCACAGGGCCCGGCGTCCCCGACGAGAAGCGGAACGGTCAACGGCCGCCAGGGGTCGCGGTGTCGCCACTATGGTGGGCCGATGTCATCGATCAAGCAGTTCCAGGTCACCTTCGACTGCGCGGAACCCGAGCGCCTCGCCCGTTTCTGGTGCGAGGTGCTCGGGTACGTCGTGCCGCCGCCACCGGAGGGCTTCGCCACCTGGGAGGACTACTGGAGCGCGCAGCCGGCCGAGCGGCGGGACGCGTGGTTCGCCTGCGTCGATCCGTCGGGCGTGGGGCCGCGGTTGTACTTCCAGCGCGTTCCCGAGGGCAAGGCCGCCAAGAACCGGCTGCATCTCGACGTGCGGGTCGGTACCGGGCTGGTGGGTGAGGAGCGGCTGGCCGCGCTCGAGGCCGAATGCGCACGGCTGGTCCCGCTCGGCGCGGTACACGTGCGGACGCTGTACGACGGCAACGACGCGTGCATCCCGATGCGGGACATCGAGGGCAACGAGTTCTGCATCGACTGAGGAGAGGCCAAGGCGTGCCGCAGCCGCTCCATCGGGGCCTCCGGGTGCCGGGCGCTTGCACTCCTCCTGGGCGGTCGGGAGGTCTTCCTCCAGGATCTCTCCGACCGTCGGCCCGGGCACCGGAGCCCTGCTCCTGCCGGCCCTGCACGACCTCGTGGGTCCGGTGGAGCTCCAGGCCGTGCGGCTCGGTCCCGACGCCGCCGCCGAACAGGTACCCCGAACTCATGACCACTCCTGTGAATCAGTGTGACAGGAGGGGACGGTGGTGCGGCCCAGGCGTAGTGCCGCAGACGTGGGCCCGACAGCACAATGCCGCAGAATCCGGCATTCGACCGGACGCTCGGGAACCCGTCCTGCGGCACGATATCCGTACGGTATCCGGATCCGGGAAAATATCTGTCAGCATACCGGCGGAGTGCATTCCCCGCCTTCGGAACGGAATTTTTCGACCCGCCCTCCGGCGGGGAACTCACGGGGGAGATCAGGGAACAGTGCGCCCCGCCCGCTTCTAGGACTCAAGGAATTCCGGGAGAACGCGAGGTGGCCATGTCCCGACGCTCAACACACCGAGGGAGTGCGCCCGGGAGACCAGAGCGGGCCGGTTAGCGGCCTGGAAATGGCGCATCATCAGCCCGATGCGGTACTCGATGCCCTGCGGGCTCAGATAGAGCGATGTCGCCAGCCGGGCGGTCGAGATGCCGACCGCGACGCCTTCCAGGATGCGGACGTCCACGGCGGTCAGCCGCCGGACGCCCGCGCCGCGGGCAGGGCCCCCGTCCGCCGGACGGGCGGCGGACTCGGACCGCGGCGGCCGCCGCGCGGGCTTGATCTCCTCAGAGGTCGCTGACGGTGTCACTTCTCGGTCCCCCCTTCCCTGTCGTCCGTGCTCTCAGGTGCGCAGCGTGCCGGCGAGGTGGTCGCGGAGCATGCCGGTCACCTCGTTCGCCCGGCTGCTGAGGTAGAAGTGCCCGCCGGGGAAGACCTTGAGGTCGAAGGCACCCATCGTGCGGTCGCGCCAGTGCCCGGCCTCGGGGACCGGCGTCCAGGAGTCCTGGTCCCCCACCAGGGCGGTGACCGGGCAGGTGACCGCGGCGTCACGGTCGGCCCGGTAGGCCCCCAGGGCCTGGTAGTCGCCGCGCAGCGCGGGCAGCACCATCCCCAGCAGTTCCTCGTCCTCCAGGAGCCGAGCGTCGGTGCCGCCCATGGCTTTGGCCTCGGCCACGATGCCCTCGTCGTCGAGTGGGTGGGAGTGCTCGGGCCGGTCCGCGGACGGCCCCTTGCGGCCGGAGACGAAGAGGTGGTCGATCCGGCCGCCCGCGCGCTCGATCCGCCGGGCCACCTCGAAAGCGACGAGCGCGCCCATGCTGTGCCCGAAGAGAGTCAGGGGGAGGTCGTCCCGGCGGCGCAGCGCTTCGGACACTTCGTCGGCCATGCGGTGCAGGTCCTGGCCCCCGGCTTCCTTCCGGCGGTCCTGCCTGCCGGGGTACTGCACGGCCAGGAGGTCGACCGGGCCGCACAGTGCGGCGGACAACGGGAGGTAGAAACTCGCCGAGCCGCCGGCGTGCGGAAAGCAGACCAGTCGGCGCGTGGCCATGGGCGAGGGATGGAAGCGACGGCACCACAGGTCGCTGTCCAAAGCGAGGGAGGTCATAGCGGCCTTTCATTCCCTTCGAAATCCGCGCAGTGCCGACGGACGGGCGGGGTGTGGTGATCGCGTGGGACATCATCCGCACCGGCAGACCGTCTGGTGCGCGCTTATACGGGGAGCCCCGATCGACGGCGACCGGCGAGCGAGTCACGGACACCGCATATGACAGCCTGCCATACTCCTCGGAATGTCAGCAAGTACGCATCGGATCGCGTCCGTACGCTCATGTCCGGGTTCAATTCCGGCCATCTCTTCGTGAATGGTGAGAACTCTGCGGTGCGGGGCAATCCTGTGGGATTTACCTGGCTCCGACTCGGCAGCAACGGTCCGGCCGGACCGCGCACCGCGGATCCGGCCGAGGAGGCGAGGGCACCTCATGGCAAGGCTGCACGCCGTCAGTGACGTCCGCGGCATCGACGCGGAGCCGGAGGGGCCGCCGCCGGAGGGGGTGTTCCAGGCCGCGCCGGCGGTGCCGGGTCACCCCCGGTCGACGGCGGTGCGGCAGCGATCGGTTCCACCGGCCGGTGGGCCGTGGTGGGCGGGCCCGGTCCTGACCGCCGTGACGGTGCCGCGCAACGTAAACCCGACATGAGCGCAAGACCTGCACTCTAGGAATACATCTAGATACGACAGGACCGCGTTGACCCGTACACAGCCACCCAAGACGCTGGAGGCAGTCTTGCCCACCGGTCGTGTGATGAAGAGGACTCCCTTGAACTTCCTGTTACTGGGTCCGCTTTCCGTCCGGCTGAACGCGCGTGAGGTGCACGTGTCGGCTCCGAGGCAGCGCGTGGTCATGGCAGCGCTCCTCCTCAACGCCAACCGGGTGATCTCGGTCGACCGGATCGCCGAGTACGTCTGGGACGGCGCCCCGCCGCCGAGTGCCGCCGCGACCGTCCGCACCTATGTGATGCGCCTGCGGCAGTCGCTGGGCGAGCACGCCTCCGCCCGGATCCTCACCCGGGCGCCCGGCTACCTCCTCGAACTCGGCGAGCACGAGAGCGATCTCGGGCAGTTCACGGCCCACCGCCGGCGCGCGGCGGAGCTGGCCGAGCGCGGAGACCTGGAAGGCTCCTCCGCCGAGCTGGCCGAGGCGCTCGCCCTGTGGCGCGAGGAGCCGCTGGCGGACATCCCGTCGCAGACGCTGCGCGATGTGGAGGGCCGCTACCTCCAGGAGCTTCGCCTGCAGACCCTGGAGCTGCGGTTCGACGCGGAGCTGGCGCTGCTGCGGCACGCCGAGGTCGTGCCGGAGCTGGTGCGGCTGGCGCGGAAGCACCCCTTACGGGAGGCCCTGGTGGGCAAGCTGATGCTGGCACTGGGCCGCTCGGGACGGCAGTCGGAGGCCCTGGACCTCTACCAGCGCACCCGGGCGCTGCTCGTCGAGCAGCTCGGCGCCGAGCCGAGCACCGATCTGCGCGAGGTCCACCGGCACATCCTCTCGGCCCACGACCGGCCCCGCGCGCCCGACCCACTGGAGCAGCCCGAAAAGGCCCCGGAGGCGGCCGTCGCGCCGGCGCCGGCCACTGCCCGGGAATGGTCCTGCTGGCCGAGCCCGGCGCAGCTGCCCTCGGTGCCGCTGCCACTGTCGGCCCGCTCCGGTGCGCTGGCGCGGCTGCAGCACTTCCTCACGACCGGCACGATGCCCGCGGGCATGGTGGCGACGGCGGTGGTGACCGGCCGGGGCGGTGTCGGCAAGAGCGCGCTGGCCCTGCAAGCGGCGCACGCCGTGCGCGGCTCCTCGGTGCACGGCCAGCTCTACGCGGATCTCGGCGGAGCCGCGCGGCCGCTGACCGCCCGGGCGGTGCTGCCGCGGTTCCTGGCGGACCTCGGTGTGCCCCGGGACGAGATACCCGAGGAGGAGTCGGAACGGGAGAGCCTCTACCGCTCGCTCACCGCGGGCCGCCGTCTGCTGGTGGTACTCGACAACGTCTCCAGCACGGCGCAGGTGCGGCCACTGATACCGGGCAGCGGGGGCAGCAGGCTGCTGGTGACCAGCCGACGGCGGCTGGCCGATCTGGAGGGGGCGTGCCCCATTCCGCTCGGCCCGCTGGACGAGGCCGGGTCGCTGGAGCTGCTGGGCAGCATCGTCGGCCCGGCCAGGGTGGGTGCCGAACCGCGGTCGGCCCGTTCGGTGCTGACGGTCTGCGCGGGCCTGCCGCTGGCGATCCGGATCGCGGGGACCCGGCTGCTGGAGCGCCCGCACTGGACCATCGGGCACTTCGCCCGGCGGCTCACGGACGCCCCGCGACTGCTGGACGAACTGTGCGCGGGCGACCTCGGTGTCCGGCCCTGCCTCGACGCCGACCACGCCGGGCTCCGGCGGACGGCTCCGGCCGGGGTCGACCCGGCCGAGGTGTTCACCGCGCTGGGGACTGCCGGAGCGTCTTCGGTCTCCAGCAGTAGGGTCGCGGTGATGGTCGGCTGCTCCGAGGCGCAGGCCGAGGAGGCCCTGGACGCCCTGGTCGAGGCGAATCTGCTGGGTGAGCCGGCGGGGGGCCGCTACCGGCTGGACGCGCTGCTGCGGGCGTACGCCCGCGAGCGGGCGCAGGCGGTCGCCGTACGGCAGCACGGTCACCCGTACATGCGCGCCGGGTGACCGTCCCGGCGGCCCGGCGACGGGCACCCGGCGGCCCGGTCCCCCCTTCCCCCGATGCTTTTCGACCCGATCTCCTTCAACCTGATCTCCTTCGAGAGGACCCCCGCACCATGGCCCACCAGACAGAAGCCACCCACGACCTGCTCGCCTACGTCCGGGAGGTCTCCCTCCGTGACGACGATCTGCTCAGGGAGCTGCGGGAGGCCACCGCGGACCTGCCGGGCGGGACCGCCATGCAGGTGATGGCGGAGGAGGGCCAACTGCTCTCCCTGCTGGTCGGGTTGACGGGGGCGCGGGCGGTGCTGGAGATCGGCACCTTCACCGGCTACAGCACCCTGTGCATGGCCCGCGCGCTCCCGGCCGACGGAGTGCTGGTGTCCTGCGACATCGACGACCGGTGGCCGGCCATCGGCGCCGACTTCTGGAAGCGGGACGGGGTCGACTCGCGGATCGACCTGCGGATCGGCGATGCCACCGCGACCCTGGACGCGCTGCTGGCGGAGCGCGGGCCGGAAAGCTTCGACCTGGTGTTCATCGACGCGGACAAGAGCAACTACGTCCGCTACTACGAGACTTCGCTGGCGCTGCTGCGCGCCGGCGGTCTGATCGTGGTCGACAACACCCTCTTCTTCGGCCGGGTCGCCGATCCGGCCGCCGTGGACCCGGACACCGCCGGGGTCCGGGCTCTGAACCGGCTGCTGCACGAGGACCCCCGGGTGGAGCTGTCGCTGCTGGTGATGGCCGACGGGATCACTCTCGTCCGCAAGCGCTGAGGGCGGCGGACCGGAGCCCGGGAGCGCCGGCCGCCGCCGCCGCGGTCACGACGTTCCCGGGCCCCCTTCCGGCACGTTCAGGTCGGGTGCGTCCACGCTCATGACGGTGGACACCACGCGCGGGCCTGGAACCAGGTGCAGGCGCTGGAGTCCGGTGCTCTCCGGAGCCGGTGCGAGGACGGCGGCGCACGGGCACGGGGCTTCGTCCAGGCCCTCGAAGCCCGCGAACCGGTAGGCGATCTCCATCATCCGGTTGCGTTCGGTCGCCCGGAAGTCCGCGACCAGGTGGACTCCGGACCGGGCGGCGGCGTCGGCCAGCCAGTTCAGCAGGGTCGCACCGGCGCCGTAGGCGACGACCCGGCAGGAGGTGGCGAGCAGCTTGAGGTGCCACAGGCCGGGGTGCCGCTCCAGCAGCAGGACGCCGACCGCGCCGTGCGGGCCGAACCGGTCGGTGAGGGTGACCACCAGGACCTCGTGCCGGGGGTCGGTGATCAGGCCGCGCAGCACCGCGTCCGGGTAGTGGACCCCGGTCGCGTTCATCTGGCTGGTGCGCAGGGTGAGTTCCTCGACCCGGGACAGCTCCTCGCCGGTGGCCCGGCCGATGCGCATCCGCAGGTCCAGGGAGCGCAGGAACTCCTCGTCGGGGCCGGGGGCGGCCGCCCGCTCGGCCTCGCGGCGGAAGCCCGCCTGGTACATCTGGCGCCGCCGCCGGGAGTCGACGGTGCTGGTCGCGGGGGTGAACTCGGCGAGTTCGGGGAGGGCGAGGACCTGCTCGGCCGGGTAGCACCGTACGTCGGGCAGGTGGAAGGCCACTTCGGCGCGTTCGGCGGGCCGGTCGTCGACGAAGGCGATGGCCGTGAGCGCGAAGTTCAGCCGATCGGCGATCCGGCGCACCGACTCGGACTTGGCGCCCCACCCGATCTCCGGCAGGACGAAGTACTCGGCCACGCCGAATGCCTCCAACCGGGCCCAGGCGTGCTCGTGGTCGTTGCGGCTGGCGACGGACTGGAGGATGCCGCGGGAGTCGAGCTCGATCACCACCTTGCGCACCTCGTCCGGCAGGTGCACCTCGCCGTCCTCCAGCAGGGTGCCCTGCCAGAGGGTGTCGTCCAGGTCCCAGACCAGGCACTTGACGGTCTCGGCCATGTCGTCCTTCCTCGTCTCGTCGGCTGCGGGCCCGCTCACGGTGCCCCCGGAGCGGAGAGCGCGTGCTGCGCCAGCATCAGCCGGCACAGCTCGTTGCTGCCCTCGATGATCTCCATCAGCTTGGCGTCCCGGTACGCCCGGGCC
This sequence comes from Kitasatospora sp. NPDC127116, assembly GCF_042677365.1. Classification (NCBI taxonomy): domain Bacteria; kingdom Bacillati; phylum Actinomycetota; class Actinomycetes; order Kitasatosporales; family Streptomycetaceae; genus Kitasatospora; species Kitasatospora sp. NPDC127116. The sequence continues at coordinate 22,877 of NZ_JBHXTL010000098.1, read as the reverse complement.
ACCGCGTGCCCGTCCCGGGACCCGGCCGAGGCCAGTACCTGGACGGCCGTCGCCGCGCCCCGGGCGGCCTGGGTCGCGGCGACGTGCTTGGCCAGTACGGTCGCCACCACCTGGTCCGGCGACCCTTCGTCCCAGCAGCGGCTGGCGTGCTCGCAGACCCGCGCGGCCACCTGCTCGGCCGTGTAGAGGTCGGCGAGGTGTCCGGCGACGAGCTGGTGCTCCGCGAGCGGCCTGCCGAACTGCTCCCGTCCGGCGGCGTGCGCGGTGGCCGCCGCCAGACAGGCCCGCAGGATGCCCACGCACCCCCAGGCGACGGACATCCGCCCGTAGGCCAGCGCGGTCGTCACCAGCAGGGCGGGCGGCAGTCCGTGACCGCCCAGGACGCTGTCGGCCGGCAGCCGCACCCCGTCGAGGTGGACGTCGGCGTGTCCGGCCGCGCGGCAGCCGAGCGGGTCGGCGATCCGCTCGATCCGGACGCCGGGCGTGTCGGCGGGCACCACGACGGCCACCGCGCCGTCCTCGTGGCGGCCGACGATGACCAGCAGGTCGGCGTAGTGGGCGGCGGTCACCCACTTCTTGTGTCCGTCGACGACGACCGCGTCACCGTCGCGGCGGACGGTCGTCGTCATCGCCGCGAGGTCGCTGCCGGCGCCGGGCTCGCTGAAGCCGACCGCCGCCAGTGCGCCGCCGGTCAGCCGGGGGAGGTGGGCGGCCGACTGCTCGGCGGTGCCCAGGCGCTGGATGGTCCATGCCGCCATGCCCTGGGAGGTCATCACGCTGCGCAGCGAACTGCACAGGCCTCCCACGTGGGCGGTGTACGCGCCGCTGTGCATGCTGCTGAGCCCCCAGCCGCCGTACTGCTCCGGGACTTCGGCGCACAGTCGGCCCTCGGCGCCCAGTTCGCGGAGCAGGTCCAGCGGGATGAGGCCGGTCCGGTCCCACTCCCCCGCCAGGTCGCCGACCCGCAGGGTGACGGAGGTCGTCGCGCTGCTCAGGTCCTCACCCATGCTGGCCCCCGGCGGCGGGAACCCGGAGCCGGTCCACCAGCTCCGCCATCCGCCGTACGGTGCGGAAGTTGTCGAGCCGCAGGTCCGCGCCGCGGACGGCGATGGCGTAGGTCTTCTCCAGGTGCACCACCACCTGCATGGCGAAGAGGGACGACAGGCCGCCGGCGCCGAACAGGTCGGTGTCGGCGTCCCAGGCGGTTCCGGTGCGTCCTTCCAGGAATCCCAGCAGTTCCTTCTCCAGGTCGTGGGTGTTGGGCGTGTTCGCTGCGGTCATGGCTGTCTCCTCGTCGGGGTGATCAGGTGTAGTCGTAGAAGCCGCGCCCGGACTTGCGGCCCAGCCGGCCCTCGCGGACCAGCCGGAGCAGCAGTTCCGCGGGGCGGCAGCCGTCGTCGCCGGTGCGCTCGTGGAGCACGGTGAGGGAGTCGACGAGGTTGTCGATGCCGATCAGGTCCGCGGTCCGCAGCGGGCCGGTGGGGTGTCCCAGACAGCCCTGCATCAGGGCGTCGACGTCCTCGGCGCTCGCCGTGCCCTCGCCCACGACCCGGGCCGCGTCGTTGATCATCGGGTGCAGGATGCGGCTGGTCACGAAGCCGGGTGCGTCCCGGACGACCACCGCCCGCCGCCGCAGCGCCGTGAGCAGGGCCGCCACGGCGGCCATCGCGGCGTCCCCGGTCCTGGCGCCGCGGACCACTTCGGTGGTTCCGATCAGGTAGGGCGGGTTCATGAAGTGGGTGCCGACCAGTTCCTCCGGCCGTTCCAGGGCCCCGGCCAGTTCGTCGACGGGGATGGAGGAGGTGTTGGTGATCAGCAGGGTTCCGGGCCGGACCAGTCCGGAGACCTCGGACAGGACGGCGGCCTTGATCGCGGCGTTCTCGGTGACCGCCTCGACGACGGCGGTGGCTCCGGCGGCGGCCTTGAGCGAGGTGCCGGTGGCCAGGGCGCCGAGGGGCGTCCCGTCGGGCAGGGCGCCCATCAGTTCGGCCAGCCGGAGTTCGCCGTCGATCAGGTCCGCGGCCCGGTCGAGCCGTTCCCGGTCGATGTCGACCAGGTGGACCGGCAGGCCGTGTCCGAGGGCGAGGACGGTGATTCCGACGCCCATCACCCCGGCTCCCAGCACGGTGAGGGCCTGTCGCGGGGGGGAATCGTCGTACGGGGCTGTGGTCAACGGGTTCTCCTTCGTTTTCACCGGGCACCGGGGGTGCGGAGGGTGCTGTCGAGCCAGTCGGCGACGGCGTCGCCGGTGGTCGCGACATGCTGTTCCATGATCGAGAAGTGGTCTCCGGGGACGTCGACGACGGTGTCGGCGCCGGCCCAGGTCGAGCGCCAGTCGCCGGCTTCGGCGGACGGGCGGCCGAGCGGGGTGGAGGCGCGGACCAGCAGCAGCGGGGCGCGGACCGCCGGGGGCTTCCAGTCGTCGAGCAGACGGAAGTAGCCGCCCATCGCGGTCAGCCGGGCCCCGTCCATCGGGGCCGCCCGGTCCTCGCGGGCGAACATGCCGCCCAGCAGGACGTCGTTGAACTGGGTGATGCCCTGGTTGTCGGAGAGGTAGGTGTCCAGCAGCACCACGGCCGCCGGGCCCTCGCCGCGCTGTTCCAGCGCGGCGGCCACGCCGTGGGCGAGCGTGCCGCCGGAGGAGGAGCCGGCCAGCACGAGCGTCCGTCCGGGCAGTTCCCGGAGCAGTGTCGTCGCCTGGAAGTCCAGCAGGGCCGACATGTCGGCGGGCAGTTCCTCCTCGGGGACGAATCCTGGGGCGTCGAGCGCGGCGACGGCGTAGCGGTCCCGGAAGCGGGCGGCGAAGCGGGCGTACTGGTGGGCACCGCCGAGCGCGACGATGGAGCCGAAGCAGACGAGCACGGGGGCGTCGGCGCGCTCGTTCAGGCGCAGCAGCCGCGGGCCGGCGCCGGCGGCCGCGAGGTCACTGCCGCTGTGGAAGGCCGGGCGCAGGGCGGAGGCGTTCTTGAGCAGGGCGATGCCCTCGTCGATCCGGCCGAGTGTGCAGGCCTGGCGGAACAGCGCGCTCACCGGGTCGGCGTCGGCGGCGTCGGACGCAGCTGCTCCGGTTCCGGCCGCGGGTGCCGTTTCGGGCCGGGGGGTGTCTTCCGCCCGGGCCTCGGCGGCGAGGCGCGCCGCGAGCGCGGCGGGGGTGCCGCTGTCGAAGACGGCGGAGGGCCGTAGCCGCAGTCCGGTGGCGGCGGCCAGCCGGTTGCGGAGTTCGACCGCGGTCAACGAGTCGAATCCGACGGAGAGGAAGGGGACCGTCGCGGACAGCGCCCCGGAGTCGGTGTGGCCGAGGACTTCGGCGGCCTCGGCGAGGACGAGTTCGCGCAGGACCAGCTCGCGTCCCTGTTCGTCGGCGGCGGCGTCGAGCCGGTGCCGGAGCGCTGCGGCGGCGGTCGGGGACCCCTTCGCCCCGGTCGTCGCGGTCGGGCTGCGCCGGACCAGGGAGCGCAGCATCGGGTGCACCGGGCCGTCGCCGCGCACGGTCAGGTCGAGGTGGGCCAGGACGACGGGACTCCCGTCTCCCGGCGGGGCTGCGTCCGGGGCGCACACGGTGTCCAGCAGGGCCATGGCCTCCTGGTCGGAGAGGCCGCGGGCGCCGCGCCGGTCGATGCGCTGCCGTTCGGCGCCGCCGAGCTCCGCCGTCATTCCGCTCACCCGCTCCCAGGGCCCCCAGGCGAGGGACAGGCCGGGGAGCCCGAGCCGTCGGCGTTCCGCGGCGAGGGCGTCGAGCGCGGCGTTGGCGGCCGAGTAGGACGCCTGGCCGGGGCTGCCCAGCACGCCCGCGGCGGAGGAGAAGACGACGAACGCGGCGAGGTCCGCTCCGCGCGTCAGCCGGTCGAGGTGGTGGGCGGCGTCGACCTTGGGCCGAAGGACGGCGGTCATCCGCTCCCCCGTCAGCCCGTCCAGCAGACCGTCGTCGAGCACTCCGGCGGTGTGGACCACGGCACACAGCGGATGGCGTTCGGGGATGCCTGCCAGGGCGGCGGCCAGGGCCTGACGGTCGGACACGTCACAGCTGAGGGCGGCCAGTTCGGCTCCCGCCTCGGCCAGCTCCGCCGTCAGCTCCGGCATGCCGGGGGCGTCGGCGCCGCGGCGGCTCAGCACGAGGAGGTGGCGCACCCCGTGCGCGGCGACCAGATGGCGCGCCAGGACGGCCGCGAGGGCGCCGCCGCCGCTCAGCAGGACCGTCCCCTCGGCCGGCCCGAACGCGCCGGCCGGCCGGGTGTCGGTCGCGGTGGCGGTGGCCGTGGTGGCCGGCGGCCGTACCAGTCGGGGCGCGTACAGGACGCCGCCGCGCAGGGCCGCCTGTGGTTCGCCCGTGGCGAGCAGGTCGGCGAGCGCGTCGCCGAGACCGTCCGGGGCCGGCCCTTCGACGTCCAGCAGCACGAACCGGTCGGGGTGTTCGAGCTGAGCGGCCCTGAGCATGCCCCACACGGCCGCCGCGCCGAGGTCCGCCGGCTGCGGCTGCGCGCCGAACGGGCCGGTCGCACCCCGGGTGAGCACCACCAGGGGTGTCCGGGCGGTGGTGTCGTCGGCCAGGTGGGCCTGGACGCGGTCCAGGACCCCGGACGCGACCGCGTGCACCGCCGCGGGGTCCGCGTCCCGGGCGGGGGCGTCCGCGGTCACGGTGCCGGCGGACGGGGGGCAGGTCAGCAGCATCGCGTCGGGTGTCGCGGACGGGGGTTCGGTGGGGAAGCCGGCCGGCAGCAGCCGCTCGTCCTGCGGGCCGAGGAGGCCCCAGCGGGTGACCGGGCGCGGGCCGGGCCCGGCGGTGACCGGCGTCCAGCCGACGTGGAGGACGGAGCCGGAGGACGCCCGCAGTGCGGCGGTGGACGCCGTGCGCAGGGTGAGCGAGCCGACCGTCGCCACCGTGCGCCCCGAGGGATCGGTGATCCGCGCGGTGACGGCGTCCGGGCCGTCGGGGCGCAGCCGGACGCGCAGGACCGGCGCGTCGGAGGTCTCGATCGCGACGCGCTGCCAGGAGAACGGCAGGGGGACGCCGTCGGCGGGCTCCGCGGTCGCGGCGCCTTCGCGCAGACCGGTCGTCTGGAGGGCCGCGTCCAGGAGGGCCGGGTGCACGCCGAAGCCGCCCGCTCCGCCGGCGGGGAGGCCGTCGGACAGGGCCACTTCGGCGTGGATCGCGTCTTGGGTGCGCCATGCGGCGCGCAGGCCCCGGAACGCCGGGCCGTAGGCGACGCCCCGGGTTTCGAGCAGCCCGTACAGTTCGTCCACGTCGAGGGGGACCGCGTCGGGCGGGGGCCAGGTGCCGGCCGGTTCGGTCGTGTCGTCCCGGTCGGCCGAGCGGTCCCGGGGGCCGACCGCGCCGGTCGCGTGCCGGGTCCAGGGCCGGTCGGCGGAGCCGGGGGCGGCCTCGGGCCGGGAGTGGAACTCCACCGGGCGCCGTCCCGTGCCGTCCTCGGCGCCCACCCGTACGCGCAGTTGCACGGCCTGATCGTCGGGCAGCAGCAGCGGGGCGGCGAGGGTCAGCTCCTCCACGAGGGCGCAGCCGAGGCGGCGGCCCGCGTGCGCGGCCAGCTCCACGAGGGCCGCGCCGGGCAGGATCACGGCTCCGGCCACGGCGTGGTCGGCGAGCCAGGGGTGGGTGGCCGAGGAGAGCCGGCCGGTGAAGAGGGTGCCCGCGTCGTCGGGCAGTTCGACCTCGGCGCCGAGCAGCGGGTGGTCCGCGGCGGACTGGCCGGTGGCCGCCTGGTCCCGGTCGGCCGGCAGGGCGTCCAGCCAGTAGCGGCGTCGTTGGAAGGCGTAGGTGGGCAGGTCCACCCGCTGGGCACCGGTTCCCGCGAACAGTCGCTCCCAGTCGACGCGCAGGCCCCGGACGTGTGCCTCGGCGAGCGCGAGCTGGAGTCGGCGGAGCCCTCCGGCCCCGCGCCGCAGGGTGTCGAGCACCAGCGTCTCCGGGGCGCCCGCGTCGGCGGCCGTGTCCTCGATCGCGTACATCAGGGCGGGCTGGGGGCTCGACTCGATGAAGACGCGGTGCCCGGCCGCGAGGAGCGAGCGGGTCGCCCGCTCGAACTCGACGGTCTGCCGGAGGTTGCGGTACCAGTACTCGGCGCCCAGGGACTTCGTGTCCAGCAGGCCGCCGGTCACGCTGGAGTAGTACGGCACCGTACCCGCGAGGGGGGTGATCCCGTCCAGGTCGGAGAGCAGGCGCTCGCGGATCTCCTCCACGTGCGAGGAGTGCGACGCGAAGCCGGTTTCGATGCGAGTCGCCCACACCCCTTCCTCCAGGAGTTCCTCCACCAGGGCCGTGACCGCGTCGGCGTCGCCCGACACCGCCACCGACGACGGGCCGTTCACCGCCGCCACCGAGAGCCGGCCCGCCCACGGGGCGATGCGCTCCCGTGCCACGTCCACCGGCAGGGGAACCGACGCCATACCGCCACGGCCCGCCAACGCACCCACCGCACGGGAACGCAACGCGACCACCCGCGCCCCGTCCTCCAGGCTCAGACCACCCGCCACCACCGCGGCCGCGATCTCGCCCTGGGAGTGGCCCACCACCGCGTCCGGAACGACGCCGAACGAGCGCCACACCTCCGCCAGCGACACCATCACGGCCCACAGCACCGGCTGCACCACATCGACCCGCGCCAGCAACCGCTCCGAACCCAGCGCCTCCGCCAACGACCAGTCCACATAAGGCGCCAGCGCCCGCTCGCACTCCGCCATCCGCCCCGCGAACACAGCCGATTCGGCCAACAGCTCCGCGGCCATCCCCACCCACTGCGAACCCTGACCCGGGAACACCAACACCGAACGGCCCGGGGGCAGCCCGCTGCCGACCGTCACGCCCGCCGCACGCACGCCCCGCGACAGGGCGGCGACACCGGACAGCAGTTCGCCCCGGTCCGCCCCCACCACCACCGCGCGCTCCGCGAACCGCGAACGCCCCGCCGCCAGCGAATGGCCGACGTCCGTCACGCTCAGGCCCGGTTCCGCCACCACCCGCTCGTACAGCGCCGTCGCCTGGGCGCGCAGCGCATCCGGAGTACGCGCCGACAGGATCCAGGGGACGGCGGCGGGCACCGGTTCCGGCGTGGCGGGCCCGTCGGAAGCCGCCGGGTCGGCCGGGGCCTGTTCGAGGATGACGTGGGCGTTGGTGCCGCTGGCGCCGAAGGAGGACACCCCGGCCCGGCGCGGGCGGCCCGTCTCCGGCCAGGGGGCGGCCTCGGTGAGCAGGGAGACGGCTCCCTCGGTCCAGTCGATCCGGGGCGAGGGACGGTCGACGTGCAGGGTGCGCGGCATCACGCCGTGCCGCATCGCGAGCACCGACTTGATCACCCCGCCGACGCCCGCGGCGGCCTGGGTGTGGGACAGGTTGGACTTCAGCGAGCCCAGCCGCAACGGCCGCCCGGCGGGCCGGTCCTGCCCGTACGTGGCCATCAGCGCCTGCGCCTCGATGGGGTCGCCGAGGACGGTGCCGGTGCCGTGCGCCTCCACCATGTCGACCTCGGACGGGTCGAGTCCGGCACGGGCGAGCGCCCCGTTGATGACGCGCTGCTGCGCGGGCCCGTTGGGGGCGGTCAGCCCGTTGCTGGCGCCGTCCTGGTTGACGGCCGAGCCGCGGATGACGGCCAGGACGGGGTGCCCCGCGCGCCGGGCGTCCGAGAGCCGTTCCAGCAGGAGCAGGCCCAGGCCCTCCCCGAACCCGGCTCCGTCCGCCGCGGACGAGAAGGACTTGCTGCGTCCGTCGGGTGCCAGGCCGCGCTGGCGGCTGAATCCGACGTACAGGCCGGGGGTGGACATCACGGTCACCCCACCGGCCAGGGCGAGGGTGGTGTCGCCGGAGCGCAGCCCCTGGCAGGCGAGGTGGACGGCGACCAGGGAGGACGAGCAGGCGGTGTCCAGGGTGACCGCCGGGCCTTCCAGGCCCAGGGTGTAGGCGATCCGGCCCGAGGCGACGCTGGGGATGGTGCCGGTGCCGAGGAAGCCTTCCACTTCGTCGGGCACCCGGCCGAGCCGGGACCCGTATTCGCTGTAGATCACTCCGGTGTAGACGCCGGTGCGGCTGCCGCGCAGGGTCGCCGGGTCGATGCCCGCGCGTTCCACCGCTTCCCAGGACGCTTCCAGCAGCAGCCGCTGCTGCGGGTCCATGGCCAGGGCCTCGCGCGGCGAGATGCCGAAGAAGCCGGGGTCGAAGCCGGTCGCGTCGTGGAGGAAGCCGCCTTCCCGGACGTAGAAGGTGCCGGGGGCGTCGGGGTCGGCGTCGAAGCCGCCCTCGACGTCCCAGCCGCGGTCGGTGGGGAACGGCGAGACCGCGTCGCGTTCCTTGACCAGCAGCTCCCACAGGTCTTCCGGGGTGCGTACGCCGCCGGGGTAGCGGCAGCTCATCGCCACGATGGCGATGGGCTCGGCGGAGTCGTCGCGGAGCCGTCGGTTCTCCTGCCGCAGGCGCTGGTTGTCCACCAGCGAGGCGCGCAGGGCGGCGACCACCTGGTCCGTGTCGGCGGGCATGGGCTTGGGCTTCTCCTTCTGCGGCTGTCGGTCAGTCACGTTCGCCGCCCAGGGCCATCCGGACGAGTTCGTCGACGGCCATCGCGTTGATGTCGGCGGCGGGAGCCGGCGTGTCCGGTGTCTCCGGCCGGTCGGCGAGGTGCGCCCCGGCGGCCCTCCCGGTGCGGGCGGGGTCGCCCGGCCCGTCGGGTACCAGGCGCCCGGTGAGGTGGGCGGCGACGGCGGCCGGGGTGGGGTGGTCGAAGACCAGGGTGGCGGGCAGCCGGCGGCCGGTGGCGGCGCCGAGCCGGTTGCGGAGTTCGACCGCGGTGAGCGAGTCGAAGCCGAGGTCCTTGAACGCCTGGTCCGGGTCGACGGCCTCGGGTCCGCCGTGGCCGAGGATGTCGGCGACCCGGCTCCGTACCAGGTCGAGCAGGGTGGCGACGCGTTCCTCCGGGGTGAGGCCGGTCAGCCGGCGGCGCAGCGAGTCCGCTTCGGCGGCGTCCGCCCCGGAGGCGGGGCGGCGTGCGGTACCGGGGACCAGGGCGGCGAGCAGGGCCGGGACGGGTCCGGTCCGGGCTGCCGTCCGGAGCCGGCCGAGGTCGATCTTGACCGGGACGAGCAGCGGTTCGTCCAGGGTGAGCGCCGCGTCGAACAGGGCCAGGCCCTCTTCGCTGCCGATGGCCGCGGTGCCTCCCCGGGACATCCGCCGCAGGTCGGCGGCGGTGAGCGTGCCGGTCATGGTGCTGCGGCGCGCCCACAGGCCCCAGGCGAGCGACTGGGCGGGCAGTTTCAGGGCACGGCGGTGCTGGGCGAGCGCGTCGAGGAAGGCGTTGGCGGCCGCGTAGTTGCCCTGCCCGGCGTTGCCGACCGTGGCGGACGCGGAGGAGAACAGGACGAAGGCCGACAGCGGCAGGTCACGGGTGAGGTTGTGCAGGTTGAGGGCCGCGTCGACCTTGGGCCGCAGGACGTGGCGCATCCGCCCGGGGGTCAGCGACTCGATCGTCCCGTCGTCCAGGACGCCGGCCGCGTGGACGACCGCGCTCAGCGGGCGGTCGGCGGGGATGCCGGCGAGCAGCGCGGCGAGCGCGTCCCGGTCGGCGACGTCACAGGCCTCCACGTCCACCCGGGCGCCGAGGCCGCGCAGTTCGGCGGCGAGGTCGGCCAGGCCCGGGGCGTCCGTGCCGCGCCTGCCGACGAGCAGCAGGTTCCGTACGCCGTGCGCGGTCACGAGGTGCTCTGCCACCAGGCCGCCGAGCGCGCCGCCGGCCCCGGTGACGAGGACGGTTCCCCCGGCCGCGGCGATACCGGACGGTGTGTCCGGGTCCGGGTTCCGGTCCGGGTCCGTGGCGACGGTGGCCCTGGTGAGGCGGGCGGCGAGGAGCTCTCCGCCGCGTATCGCCAGTTGGGGTTCCGTTCCGGCCAGTGCCCGGGGCAGCAGGCCGGCCACGGCGGCCGGGTCGTCGGTGTCGATCAGCAGGAAGCGGTCCGGGTGCTCGGACTGGGCGGAGCGGACGAGGCCGCGGACCGCGGCGCCGGTGAGGTCGGTGACCTCCTCGCCGGCTGCCGTGGAGACCGCACCCCGGGTGACGAGCACGAGCCGGGTGCCGTCGTCCCACCGCGGGTCGGCCAGCCAGTCCTGGACGAGCCGCAGGGCGTCGTCCAGTGCGGTGTGCACGGATCCGGCGCCGGGCGGGGACGAAAGGTCCGGGGTGTGGTCGCACCAGGCCAGCACGGCGGCGGGCGACGGCGCTCCCCCGTCCAGCGCGGCACCGAGCGCGGCCAGGTCCGGATGGCTGTCCGGGAAGAGTTCCCGGCCGCCGAGGACAGCCCAGTGTCCGAGGGGGTCGGCGGGTGCGGTGGCGGGCACCGCCGACCACTGCACCCGGTAGAGGGATTCCGGGCCGCCGCCCGGGCGGAGGGTGTCGAGGTCGATCGGGCGGACGGCGAGCGCCTCGACCGACGCGACCGGGAGGCCGTTCGGGTCGGTCGCGTCGATCGACACCGATCCGTCCGGCCGGAAGCCGAGCCGTACCCTGAGCGCGGTGGCTCCGGAGGCGTGCAGCCCGACTCCGCTCCAGGAGAACGGCAGTCCGGCGGACGGCCGGTCCGCGCCCGATTCGCTGTCCGGCCGGGCCCGCAGGAACAGCCCCTGGAGGGCGGCGTCCAGGAGGGCGGGGTGCACGCCGAAGGCGGAGGCGGACCGGTGCTGGTCCTCAGGCAGACGTACCTCGGTGAAGATCTCGTCGCCCCGGCGCCAGGCAGCGGTGAGCCCGCGGAAGGCGGGTCCGTAGCCGTAACCGGAGGCACGGAACCGCTCGTACAGGTCGTCGACGGGGATCGGGACGGCGCCGGGCGGGGGCCAGGAGCCGGCGTCGTCCGGTACGGCCGAGGACGACGGCTCGCGGGTCGTGGCGTCGGCGGTGAGCGTGCCGGTCGCGTGCGCGGTCCAGTGCGGGGTCGCCGCGTCCTCGCGGCAGGAGAACAGGTCCAGGGAGCGGCTGCCGTGCGCGTCCGTGGCGCCGACCCGAACCTGCAGGCGGACGGCGGTGTCGGCGGGTATCAACAGCGGTGACTGGAGCGTCAGTTCCTCCACCGTGTGGCAGCCGGCCTCGTCCGCGGCGCGTACCGCGAGTTCCGCGAAGGCCGCGCCGGGCAGCAGGACCGTACCGGCCACCGCATGGTCGGCGAGCCAGGGGTGGGTACGCAGCGAGATCCGGCCCGTGAGCAGCAGTTCACCCGTGTCGGCCAGTTCGATGGCCGCTCCGAGGACGGGGTGGTCGGCCGGATCGAGCCCGGCCGCGCCCACATCGGCCGCCGCGGTGGGCGCCGGCTCGGGCCAGTAGCGGCTGCGCTGGAAGGCGTACGTCGGCAGGTCCACCCGCCGCGCCCCCGGGAACGCACCCGAGAAGTCCACTCCCAGCCCGCACTCCCACGCACGACCCACCGCACGCAGCACCTGAGCCGGGCCACCCTCCCCACGACGCAACGTCCCCAGCACCACCGCATCCACACCCGCGGCCTCCACCGACTCCCCCACCGCCACACCCAGCACCGCATGCGGACTGGACTCGACGAAGAACCGGAAACCCTCCCCCAGCAACGCCGCCGTGGCCTGCCCGAACTCCACCGTCTCCCGCAGATTCCGGTACCAGTACTCGGCGTCCAGGACCTCCGTGTCCAACCAACCACCCGTCACCGTCGAGAAGAACGGCACCGAACCCGCGAGAGGCGTGATGCCGTCCAGGTCGGACAGCAGGCGCTCACGGACCTCCTCCACATGCGCGGAGTGCGACGCGTAGTCGACCTCGATCAGCCGCGCCCGCACACCCTCACCCACGAGCTCTTCCACCAGCGCGGCCGCCGCGTCCGCGTCACCCGACACCACCGTCGACGACGGACCGTTCACCGCCGCCACCGACAACCGGCCCGCGATCCGCTCCCGCACCGCCTCGACCGGCAGCGGCACCGACGCCATCCCGCCACGGCCCGCCAGCGCACCCACCGCACGGGAACGCAACGCCACCACCCGCGCCCCGTCGTCGATGCTCAGACCACCCGCCAGCACCGCGGCCGCGATCTCGCCCTGCGAGTGGCCCACCACCGCGTCCGGAACCACACCGAACGAACGCCACACCTCCGCCAGCGACACCATCACCGCCCACAGCACCGGCTGCACCACATCGACCCGCGCCAGCAGCGCCTCCGAACCCAGCGCCTCCGCCAACGACCAATCCACGTAAGGCGCCAACCCCCGCCCGCACTCCGCCATCCGTTCCGCGAACACAGCCGATTCGGCCAACAGCTCCGCGGCCATCCCCACCCACTGCGAACCCTGACCCGGGAACACCAGCACCGAACGGCCGTCGACCGGGCGACCGCCGTCCCACGCTCCCGAGTCGTCGTCGGCCATCCGGCCCAGCAGGGTGTGGAGTTGGTCCCGGTCCCCGACCAGTGCCTTCCGGTACTCGAAGGCGGTGCGCGTGTGCAGGGCGGATCCGATGTCGCGCGGGTCGGCCCCGGGGTTGCCGTCCAGGTGGCGGCGCAGCCGGTCGGCCTGGAGGCGCAGTGCCTGCGGGCTCTTCGCCGACAGCAGCCAGGGCACCGCCGGCAGGGGGGTGCGCTCGGCCGGCGGGCCGTCGTCCTCCAGGGGGGTGTGTTCGAGGATGGTGTGGACGTTGGTGCCGCTCAGGCCGAAGGAGGACACTCCGGCCCGGAAGGGGCGGCCGTGGGACGGCCAGGGCTGCTGCTCGGTCGCGAGGGCCAGCGCTCCGCGCGTCCAGTCGACGTGGCCGGAGGGCCTGCTGACGTGCAGGGTGCGGGGCACCTGCCCGTGCTGCATGGACAGCACCGTCTTGATGACCCCCGCCACACCCGATGCCGCCTGGGCGTGGCCGAGGTTGGACTTGAGGGAGCCGACCAGCAAGGGCCGTCCGGCGGGCCGGTCCTGGCCGTAGGTGGCCAGCAGGGCCTGCGCCTCGATCGGGTCGCCGAGGGTGGTGCCGGTGCCGTGCGCCTCCACCACGTCCACCTCGGACGTCGTCAGGCCCGCGTCCGCGAGCGCCGCCCGGATCACCCGCTGCTGCGACGGACCGTTGGGGGCGGAGAGTCCGTTGCTGGCGCCGTCCTGGTTGACGGCGGAGCCGCGTACCACCGCCAGTACCGGGTGTCCGTTGCGGCGGGCGTCCGACAGCCGCTCCAGCAGCAGGACGCCGACGCCTTCGCCCATGCCCATGCCGTCCGCGTCGTCCGAGAAGGCCTTGCAGCGGCCGTCCTCGGCGAGTCCCCGTTGCCGGGAGAAGCTGATCAGGGCGCCGGGGGTCGCCATCAGGGCGACACCGCCGACCAGGGCGAGGGAGCAGTCGCCGCCGCGCAGGGCCCGGCCGGCGTAGTGCATGGCGACGAGTGAGGAGGAGCAGGCCGTGTCGATGGTCACGGCGGGGCCTTCGAGGCCCAGGGTGTAGGCGACCCGGCCGGATACGACGCTGGGTGCGCTGCCGGTGAGCAGGTGGCCCTCTCCTTCCTCCGACTGGGCGACGACGGCCGCGTAGTCGGCGTAGTTGACGCCGGTGAACACTCCGGTGCGGCTGCCGCGCAGGGCGGCCGGGTCGATGGCGGCGCGTTCGATCGCCTCCCAGGTGGTTTCCAGGAGCAGCCGCTGCTGGGGGTCCATGGCCAGGGCCTCGCGCGGCGAGATGCCGAAGAACTCCGCGTCGAACTCGGCGGCGTCGTGCAGGAAGCCGCCCCGCCGGGTGGTCGAGGTGCCGGGGCGGTCGGGGTCGGGGTCGTAGAGGGCTTCGACGTCCCAGCCGCGGTCGGTGGGGAAGTCCGAGACGGCGTCGCCGCCGTCGGCGAGCAGGCGCCACAGGTCTTCGGGGGTGCCGATGCCGCCGGGGAAGCGGCAGGCCATGGACACGATCGCGATCGGCTCGTCGTCGGGCGCGGGCGGGTGCGCGGCGGTGTCCGGGGCGGCCGGGTCCGGGTCGCTGGTCTGCCGGCCGAGCAGTTCGGCGCGGATCTCCCGGGCGAGCGCGGTGGACGACGGGTGGTCGAAGATCAGCGTGGACGGCAGCCGCAGTCCGGTGGCGGTGTTGAGCCGGTTGCGGAGTTCGACCGCGGTGAGGGAGGCGAAGCCCATGTCCTGGAACGCCGTGCCGGGCCGGATCGCGTCCACCGAGGGATGGCCGAGGACGGCTGCCGCGTGGGTGCGGACCAGGTCGAGCAGCAGGCGGTGCTGTTCGGATTCGGCGAGGGCGGCGAGCCGTTGGCGCAGCAGTGCGGCGGCGGGTGCCTCCGTGTCGCCGGTCGCGGCTTCCAGGGCGCGGCGGGCTTCGGGGATGCCGGTGAGCAGCGGGCTGCGGCGGGTGGAGGTGAAGACGGCGGCGAACCGCTCCCAGTCGACGTCGGCGACGGCGAGTACGGTCTCGTCGTCGTCGAGTGCCTGTTGCAGGGCGTGGACCGCGAGGTCGGGGGCGATCCGGGGCAGGCCGTGCTGCTCCAGTTTGAACAGGTCGGCGTCCGCTCCGGCGATGCGGTCCTGGAAGGGGTTCTCGGCCTGCCAGATGCCCCAGTCGACGGTGGTGGCGGTGAGGCCGCGGGCCCGGCGGTGCTGGGCCAGGGCGTCGAGGTAGGCGTTGGCGGCGGCGTAGGCGCCGTGGTCGCCGCTGCCCCAGACTCCGGCGATCGAGGAGAACAGGACGAAGGCGTCGAGTTCGCGGTCGAGCAGGGCGTCGAGGTGTTCGGCGCCGGCGGCCTTGGCGGCGACGATCTGTTCGAACGCGGACATCGGTGTGCCGTCCAGGGGGGCGAGCGCGACGAACGCGGCCGCGTGGACGACCGCGGTGACCGGGTCGCCCGCCGTGTCCAGGCCGGTGAGCAGTTCCGCCACGGCCCGACGGTCCGCCAGGTCGCAGACGGGCAGGGTCAGTCGTACGCCGAGGGCGGCCAGTTCCGCGGCGAGTTCGGCCGCGCCGGGTGCCTGGGGGCCGCGGCGGCCGGGCAGGACGAGGTGGGTGGCGCCGCTGCGGGCCAGCCAGCGGACGAGGTGCGGGCCGACGGCTCCGGTGCCGCCTGTCAGCAGGACGGTGCCGCGGGGCTTCCAGTGCGTCGTACGGCCGTCGTTCCGGGGGGCGCGCCGGAGGCGGCGGGCCAGCAGACCGGTGGGGCGCAGGGCGAGCTGGTCCTCGCGGCCGGGGCCGTCCGGGCCGGTTCCGGGGGCCGTCAGGACGGCGGCGAGGCGGGTCCTGGCACGGGCGTCGAGGTCCGGCGGCAGGTCGATGAGTCCGCCCCAGCGGGCGGACAGTTCCAGCGCGGCCACCAGTCCGGTGCCCCAGACCAGTGCCTGGCGGGGGTGGGTGACCGGGTCGTCCGGGCCCGTGGACACGGCCCCGGCGGTGGCGCACCACAGGGGTGCGGTGAGGGCGAGGTCGCCCAGGGCCTGCACCAGGGCGACGGTGAGTGCCGTCCCGGTGGGCAGGGCCGGGTGGTCGGGGTGGGGCCGGTCGTCGGCGGCCAGCAGCGACAGCACGCCCGTCGGGACGCGGTCGCCGAGGGCGGTGGCGAGCGTGTCCGCGAGGTCCGTACGGCGGACGGCGTCGGCGGTGGGTCCGGCCGTGACGACGGTGGCGCCCGCTTCGGTGAGGGCGAGCAGCGGGCCGCGTACCCGTGCGTCGTCGTCGTGTCCGGCGGGCAGGACGACGAGCCAGGTGCCGGCGGCGGGGGTGGCGGCCGGCGGGTCGGGCAGGGGCTGCCAGCCGATGCGGTAGCGCCAGGAGTCGATGACGCTCTCGTCGCGCCGCTGTTTGCGCCAGCCTCGCAGGGCGGGCAGGACGGGGGCGAGGGCGTCCTCGTCGACGGCGAGGTGGGCGGCGATCTCGGCCGGGGCGTCGTGGTCGACCATGTGCCAGAAGGCCGTGTCGTGCGGGTCGGCGGCGGCCGGTCCGGTGCCGGGCGCCGCCTCCGGCTCCAGCCAGTGGCGCCGCAGCTGGAAGGGGTATCCGGGCAGGGCGGTCGGGCGGGCGCCGGTGCCGGCGTACACCGCGGACCAGTCGACGGCCGCGCCGGCCACCCACAGTTCGGCGGCCGAGCGCAGGGCCCGGCGCGCTCCGCCGTCGTCACGGCGCAGGGTGCCGACGACCACGGGCGGCTCCTCGGCGCCGGTGGCCTCGGCGGTGTCCTGGAGGGCCATGGTCAGCACCGGGTGCGGCGACACCTCGACGAAGACCTCGTGGCCCTGTTCGATCAGGGAGCGGACGGCGGCCTCGAAGCGGACGGTCCCGCGGAGGTTGCGGTACCAGTAGTCGGCGTCCATGACCGTGGTGTCGAGCCGGTCGCCGGTGACGGTGGAGAACAGCGGGATCCGGGCCGGGAGCGGGCGTACGCCGGCCAGCGCGGCCAGCACCTCGGACCTGATCCCTTCGACCTGGGCCGAGTGCGAGGCGTAGTCCACGGGTACGGACCGGGCCCGTACGCCCTGTGCGGCGCAGTGGGCGAGCAGTTCGGCCAGGGCCCGGGTCTCGCCCGAGACCACCACGGCGGCGGGTCCGTTGACGGCGGCCACCGACAGCTTCTCGGCCCAGGGGGCGATCTCGGCGCGGACCCGGTCCTCGGGCAGGGACACCGCGACCATGCCGCCGAGTCCGGCCAGCGCCCGGATGGCCCGGCTGCGCAGGGCGACGACCTTCGCCCCGTCCTCCAGGCTCAGCGCTCCCGCCACCACGGCGGCGGCGATCTCGCCCTGGCTGTGCCCGACCACGGCGTCGGGCCGGACGCCCCAGGACTCCCAGTGCGCGGCCAGTGACACCATCACCGCCCACAGCACCGGCTGCACCACGTCCACCCGTTCCAGGGAGGGTGCCCCGGGCGCGCCCTCCAGGACGGCGGGGAGCCGCCAGTCGACATGGGCGGAGAGGGCGGCGTCGCAGGCGGCGAGGCGGTCCCGGAAGGCGGGGCTGGTGGCGAGCAGGTCCTGCGCCATGCCGGCCCACTGGGAGCCCTGGCCGGGGAACACCAGGGCCGTCCGGCCCTCGACGACCCGGCCGGTGCCCGCGACGACGTCGGCGGGCGTGGCCGGGGCGGTGGAGAGGTCCGTGCCCGGCCCGGACAGGGCGGCGAGGCCGTCCAGCAGTGCGGGGCGCCCGTCGCCGATCACCACGGCCCGGTGTTCGAAAGCGGACCGGGTGGTCGCCAGCGAGAACCCGATGTCGGCCGGCCGTGCGGGCGCGTCCGTGGCGAGCCGGGCGCGCAGCCGGGCCGCCTGGTCCCCGAGCGCGGACGCGGTGCGGCCGGACAGCACCCAGGGCAGCACGGCCCCGGGCGCGCCCGCCCCGGCTGCGGTGTCCGGGCCGTCGGTCGCGGCTTCCGGTCCGTCGGCCGGTTCCGGCTCCGGCGCCTGTTCGAGGACGACGTGCGCATTGGTGCCGCTCATGCCGAACGAGGACACCCCGGCCCGGCGCGGCCGGTCGACGGCGGGCCAGTCGCGGGCCTCGGTGAGGAGTTCGACGGCGCCCGAGGACCAGTCGGCGTGCGGGGTGGGCGCGTCCACGTGCAGGGTGCGGGGCAGGACGCCGTGCCGCAGCGCGAGCACCGTCTTGATGACCCCGGCGACTCCGGCGGCGGCCTGGGTGTGCCCGATGTTGGACTTCAGCGACCCCAGCCACAGCGGGCGGTCGGCGGGCCGGTCCTGGCCGTAGGTGGCCAGCAGCGCGTCGGCCTCGATCGGGTCGCCGAGGGTGGTACCGGTGCCGTGCGCCTCCACCGCGTCCACGTCGGACGTCGTCAGCCCCGCGTCCGCGAGCGCCGCCCGGATCACCCGCTGCTGGGAGGGGCCGTTGGGGGCGGTCAGGCCGTTGCTGGCGCCGTCCTGGTTGATCGCCGAACCGCGCAGCACGGCCAGCACCGTACGGCCGTTGCGGCGCGCGTCCGACAGCCGCTCCAGCAGCAGCATCCCCACGCCCTCGCCCCAGCCGGTGCCGTCCGCGGCCGCCGCGAACGGCTTGCAGCGGCCGTCGGCGGACATCGCGCCCTGCCGGCTGAACTCGACGAACACCGCCGGCAGCGCCATCACGCTGACCCCGCCGGCGAGGGCGAGCGAGCACTCCCCGGCCCGCAGGGCGCGCGCCGCGAGGTGCAGCGCCACCAGCGAGGCCGAACAGGCGGTGTCCACGGTGACGGCGGGGCCTTCGAGTCCGAGCGCGTAGGACACCCGCCCGGACATCACGCTCATCGAGTTCCCCGTCATCAGGAACCCCTGGACGGCTTCGGCGGCGCCGGAGCCCAGCGTCGCGTACCCCTGGTCGATGGCCGCGGCGAACACCCCGGTGCGGCTGCCCCGCAGGGTGAGCGGGTCGATGCCGGCCTGCTCGACGGCCTCCCAGGACGCCATCAGCAGCAGCCGCTGCTGCGGGTCCATCGCGACCGCCTCGCGGGGCGAGATGCCGAAGAACTCCGGGTCGAAGTCCGCCGCGCCGTCCAGGAACGCCCCCCGCCCGGGGACGGTGCCGCCGGACGGCCAAACGGTCTCCCAGCCCCGGTCGCCGGGGACGGGCGCGACGGTGTCGCGGCCTTCGGCGAGCAGTTCCCACAGGTCCTCGGGGGTGCGGACGCCGCCGGGGAAGCGGCAGCTCATCGCCACGATCGCGATCGGCTCGCTCGTGCGGGCCTCGGCCTCCCGGAGCCGCTGCCGGGTGTCCCGAAGGTCGATGGTCACCCGGTTGAGGTAGTCGCGCATCCTCTGGTCGCTCACTGGACACCGCTGCTTTCGTCTCGGGCTGCTCGGGTCTCGTCTCGGACTGCGCGGGACGCGCAGGGTGCGCGGAACGGTGCCCTGGTCATGCGGATCCCAGCTGCCGGTCGATGTAGTCGAACATCTCGTCGTCGCTGGCCGCCTCGATCAGGTCGGGGGCCAGGTCGTCCACGTCGCCCGTGGGGCGGGCGGTGGTGGCCGTTGTCCCGCCGGGCAGCGGGCGGGACAGCACTTCCCGTATCCGGGCGGCGAGTTCGTCGCTGACGCCGTCCGGCGGCAGGGCGTCGAGCAGGGTCTCCAGGGTGTCGAGCCCGGCCCGGACCGCCGCGTCGCCGGTCGGGCGGGCGGCGGTGACCCGCTCGGCGAGGTGGCGTGCCAGTGCCTCCGGGGTGGGGTGGTCGAAGACCAGCGCGGCCGGCAGCCGCAGCCCGGTCGAGGACACCAGCCGGTTGCGCAGTTCGACCCCGGTGAGGGAGTCGAAGCCGACCTCCTTGAACGGGCGGGCCGGGCGGATCAGGTTCGGCGAACTGTGGCCGAGCACCGCCGCCGCGTTGCCGCGCACCAGGTCGAGCAGGGTCCGGTGCAGCTCGGCCTCGGGCAGCTCGGCGAGCTGCTGCGCCATCGAGCGGGCCGGTGCCGCGGCGGAGGCGGCGGCAGTGCGGGCGGGGCGGGCCAGGCCGCGGAGCACGGCGGGCAGCCGGTCGTCCGCCCGCAGCACCGACGGGGCGATCCTGGCCGCGAGCCGGTAGGCGTACGGGGAGTCCAGCGCCGCGTCGAACAGGGCGAGGCCCTCCGCCGAGGTCAGCGCGCCCGCCCCGGCACCCCGGCCCGCGGTGACCGCGGCGGTCATCGCGCTGCGCTCCTCCCACAGGCCCCAGCCGATGGACAGGCCGGGCAGCCCCTCGGCCCGGCGTTCGGCGGCGAGGGCGTCGAGGACCGCGTTGGCGGCGGCGTAGTTCGCCTGCCCGGCCGCGCCGAACTGGGCGGCGCCCGAGGAGAACAGGACCAGCGCAGCGAGGTCGAGGTCCCGGGTGAGTTCGTGCAGGGCCAGCGCCGCGTCCGCCTTGGGCCGCAGGACGCGGTCGAGCCGGTCCGGCGTCAGCCCGGCGATCGTGGCGTCGTCCAGGACACCGGCCGCGTGGACGACGGCAGTCAGCGGGTGCGCGGCGGGCACCGACCCGAGCAGGGCGGTGAGCGCGGCGCGGTCGGCGACGTCGCAGGCGGCGACGGTCACCGACGCCCCGAGTCCGGTCAGTTCCCGCACCAGCTCCGGCATCCCGTCGGCGGATCCGCCCCGGCGGCCCGCCAGCAGCAGGTGCCGGGTGCCGTGCGCGACGACCAGGTGCCGGGCCAGGAGCCGTCCCAGGGTGCCGGTGGCCCCGGTGACCAGGACGGTCCCTTCGGGGTCCGGCGCAGCGGGCAGCAGCAGGACGTTCTTGCCGACGCCCCGGGCCTGGCTGAGCGAGCGCAGGGCGGCCGGGGCCTGCCGGACGTCCCAGCCGGTGACGGGCAGGGGACGCAGCACCCCCTGCTCGAACAGGGCCAGGACGTCGGCGAGCATCTCACCGATCCGCTCCGGACCGGCCTCCATCAGGTCGAACGCCCGGTAGCGCACCCCGGGGTGCTGCCGGGCGACCGTCCCGGGGTCGCGGACGTCGGTCTTGCCCATCTCCACGAAGCGGCCGCCGTTCGGCAGCAGCCGCAGACCGGCGTCGACGAACTCCCGCGCCAGGCTGTCGAGTACGACGTCGACGCCCCGCCCGCCGGTGGCCGTCAGGAACTTCTCGGCGAAGTCGGTGGAACGGGTCGAGGCGATGTGCTCGGTGTCCAGTCCGCCGGCCTCCAGGACGTCCCACTTGGCGGGGGAGGCGGTCGCGAACACCCGCGCACCGGCGTGCCGGGCGAGCTGTACCGCCGCCATGCCGACACCGCCGGCCGCGGCGTGGACCAGCACCGATTCCCCGCGCCGCAGTCCGCCGAGATCGAACAGACCGTAGTAGGCGGTGAGGAACACCACCGGCACCGATGCGGCGCGGGCGAAGGACCAGCCCGCCGGTATCCGGGCGACGGTGCGGCGGTCGGCGACGGCGGTCGGGCCGAACGCGCCCCCGAAGATCCCCATCACCCGGTCCCCGGGCACCAGGTCGTCCACACCCGGGCCGACCTCGATGACGGTTCCGGCGCCCTCGCTGCCCAGGCCCTGCTGTTCGGGGTCGGGGTCCAGGCCGAGCGCGGCGATGACGTCGTGGAAGTTCAGCCCGGCGGCGCGCACCGCGATCCGCACCTCGCCCTTGCCCAGCGGGGCGAGGGCCGCGGGCGCGGGCCCCGCCACGATGTCCTCCACGGAGCCCCGGCCGTCGGTGGTGAGCCGCCAGGCCGCGCCGTCCGGCAGGGACAGCGTGCCGTCCGGCCGTCCGCCGCGGACCAGCCGCGGCAGCAGCGGCAGGCCGGTCCGCAACGCCAGCTCGGGTTCCCCGGTGGCGAGCGCCGCAGGCAGGGCGTCCGCCCGCTCGCCCGTCCCGGCCGCGTCGATGAGGACGAAGCGCCCGGGGTGCTCGGCCCGCGCGCTGCGCACCAGGCCCCACAGGGCGGCCTGGGCGGGATCGACGGGACGGTCGAGCGGTCCGGTGCGGACCGCGTCCCTGGTGAGCAGGGCCAGCCTGGCCTCGGCGAACCGCTCGTCGGCCAGCCACTGCTGTACCAGGGCCAGGCCCCGCTGCGCGGTGCCGCGGACCCGGTCGGCGGGGTCGGGCAGGTCGGCGGTGGCGACGGCCGCCACGATCACCTCGGGGAGGGCGGCGCCCGCTTCGAGCGCGGCTCCCAGGGCGTCGAGGTCCGGCAACGTCGCCGCGCCGGGGACGGCACCGCCGAGGGCGGCCCAGGTGGGCACGGCACTGTCGGCCGGGTCGGCGGCCGGGGTCCAGTCGAGGCGGTACAGCAGGTCGGCGTGGGCGTTCGCGGAGAGCGGCCCGCCCGCGGCCGGGGGCCGCAGCAGCAGGCCCTCCACGCCGAGCACCTGCCGTCCCGACAGGTCGTGGGCGTGCAGGGTCACGGAGTCCGGCGCGCCGGCGGCGAGCCGCACCCGCAGCGTGGTGGCCCCGGTGATCCCGCCGGTCACACCGTTCCAGCTGAAGGGCAACCGGGCCCCGCCGTCCTGGTCGGGCAGCAGTGCGGCGGTCTGGAGGGCCGCGTCCAGCAGCGCGGGGTGCAGCACGCACCCGGCGGCGTCGGCGTGCTGCGACTCCGGCAGCACCACCTCGGCGAACACCTCGCCGTCGCGGAGCCACGCGGCACGGATGCCGCGGAAGGCGGGGCCGTAGTGGTAGCCGGCCCCGGCGAAGCGCTCGTAGAGGTCGCCGGTGTCCACGGGTTCGGCACCGGACGGCGGCCAGCTCAGCAGACCGGCCGCGGCTCCGGCCGGGTCCCCGGCGGGCCGGGGCACCAGGGTGCCGGTGGCGTGCTCCGTCCAGGGCGCGTCGGCGTCCCGGGTCGTGCGGGCGAACACGCCGAGCCTCCGCCGACCGTCGCCGTCGGGCGCGGCGACCCGGAGCTGCAGGTGGACGGCTCCCTCCTCCGGGAGCACGAGGGCCGATCCGAGGGTGAGTTCCTCGACCACCGGGCAGTCCGCCTCGGCCCCGGCGCGCAGCGCGAGTTCGAGGAAGGCCGTACCGGGGAGGAGGACGACGCCCGACACCGCGTGATCGGCGAGCCAGGGGTGGGTACGCAGCGAGATCCGGCCGCTGAGCAGCAGTTCGTCGGAGTCCGCGACCTGCGTCACCGCACCGAGCAGCGGGTGCCCGGTCGTGGCGAGACCCGCCGAGGCGACGTCCCAGCTCGTGGTCGGGACGTCGAGCCAGTAGCGGCTTCGCTGGAAGGCGTACGTCGGCAGGTCCACCCGCCGCGCCCCCGGGAACGCACCCGAGAAGTCCACTCCCAGCCCGCACTCCCACGCACGACCCACCGCACGCAGCACCTGAGCCGGGCCACCCTCCCCACGACGCAGCGTCCCCAGCACCGCGGCATCCACACCCGCGGCCTCCACCGACTCCCCCACCGCAACCGACAACACCGCGTGCGGACTGGACTCGACGAAGAACCGGAAGCCCTCCCCCAGCAACGCCCCCGTGGCCTGCTCGAACTCGACGGTCTCCCGCAGGTTGCGGTACCAGTACTC